>SLDN01000123.1 GCA_007125275.1 Bacteroidales bacterium
GATTTGACCTGTCAACCCTAAATACAAACATATGAACAGAGCATTTTGCGAGCCCGGCAAAGCCAAACGCCCATGTTGGGAATCCCGACCCTTCGGGAACAGGTTTTTTGACACACAGGGGGATGATTATAACTACAAGGAGTTTTTTAAGTCTGCGAACCTTTGCGAGAAAAAGCCTAGCCTTATGTTCCACGCAAAGGCCGCAAAATGTTGAACGCAAAGGTCGCAAAAGTCCGCATTGATTCTTCTTTGCGTTCTTTGCGTGTCTTTCGTTTTGCGTTCTTTGCGAGAAATAAAATCACAATACATTGACTAACAGTACACTAAATTAATATAAACATATGAAAAACACCAATCCCGGACCACCATATCCTTATGAACTCAGGATTTCACGGGACATTAGAAAAGAACATGAGCTTCCTGACACATTGTTTGCCACCGACGGTCGCCTGGTATTTGAAAACTTTATTGCTGTCAGGACGCTGGCCCATAAGCTCAACGCCAAAAGAGCACCCCTCGGGCACGTCTATCCCGGCGAGCTTTACGCTGCCGGACTGTTGCACGAAATATACCACTTTGTCCTACGCAAATATGAAGACAGCACTGCAAAAGATGTCTTCGGAGATGCTGAAAGTTTTTTACACAAGCAAATCGGAATGGCCGCCTTCAAGGCACTCATTACCGAATTTACATCAATCTTTCCCCCTTCGGAAGTATACAGCGGGAAAGTATCAGCATCACAATACCTTAGCAGCCATACAGCAGGAAGGTCCAACACAGGCATCGCCATCGAAGAAGCACTGATATTGCTACTGGCCAATGAAAACCCGGCCAACAAGAAACTCAAATCACTCATAGACCAGTCGTATTTCAGTTCGCAAGACCTCATAAAGGATTTTGCAACTGAGCTTTCCTCTTTTTTCAAACAGCTTCCCCCCTTCGGACCCGGGGCCACAGACGTGGTCAACATGTTAAGGGCGCCATTCCTTCACGCCCCTGATGACTATGACGCCCAGCTTGACTATGTAATGGAGCACTGGAAAGACATGCTGCCTGAAGACCTGCTTCTTAAGATACTGAAAGGCAAAGACCTGATGAAGGAAGACTATATGCTGGCCGGCGGTTTTGGTCCGCCACCGGCCATTGCACCAAATTACAAAGGAGGCCTTGCAGGCGGCATGTACCTTGGCAAATCTGGTTATGATGCCGCAATGGAGGCACAGAAAGACTATGACGAGCCCGAACGCTTCACAGAAGACACCGACTGGATGCCCCGCGTGGTGCTGATGGCCAAAAACACCTACGTGTGGCTCGACCAGCTCAGCAAAAAATACGGACGCCATATCCGAACCCTCGACCAGATTCCCGATGAAGAGCTTGACCAGCTGGCCCGCTGGAACTTCAATGGCCTTTGGCTCATCGGGATATGGGAAAGGAGCAACGCCTCAAAGAAGATCAAACACAAAATGGGCAACATCGATGCCGTCTCGTCTGCCTATTCGCTTTATGACTATGAAGTTGCTCACAACCTTGGCGGAGAACACGCCTATCAAATCCTCAATAAAAAGGCCCACAAGAGAGGCATTCGGCTGGCCAGCGACATGGTCCCAAATCACACCGGCATATTTTCCAAATGGGCCCTTGAACATCCCGACTACTTCATACAGTCTGGCGTGCCTCCATTCCCCGGCTATACCTTCAACGGCGAAAACCTGTCAGACGACCCCAACATCGAAATCCGCATCGAAGACGGTTACTACAACAAGAGCGACGCCGCCGTGGTGTTTCAGCGCATCGACAGGCAAAACAACGACATCCGCTACCTCTATCACGGCAACGACGGCACCATGATGCCCTGGAACGACACTGCGCAGCTGGATATGCTCAAGGCTGAAGTAAGACAAGCCGTCATCGATAAAATATTCGAGGTAGCACGCAGGTTTTCCATCATCCGCTTCGATGCCGCCATGACACTGGCAAAAAAGCATTTCGCACGGCTATGGTATCCAATGCCCGGCACTGGTGGTGACATCCCCTCTCGCGCCGATCATGCCATGACAAAGGAAGCCTTCGACGCCCTCTTCCCTGTTGAGTTCTGGCGCGAAGTAGTGGACCGCATCAACAATGAAATGCCCGAAACGCTGCTACTTGCGGAAGCCTTCTGGTTTATGGAAGGTTATTTTGTGAGATCCCTCGGCATGCACAGGGTTTATAACTCGGCGTTTATGCACATGCTGAAAAATGAAGAAAATGAGAAATACAGGGAGCTCATTACGAACACACTGGAATTCGAGCCGGAGATCCTGAAACGCTATGTCAACTTCATGAGCAACCCCGACGAAGAGACAGCCATTCAGCAATTTGGCACCGGCGATAAATACTTTGGCGTATGTGTGCTGATGAACACCCTGCCCGGCCTGCCCATGTTTGCCAACGGCCAGATCGAAGGCTACACCGAGAAATACGGAATGGAATACCAGCGCGCATACTACAACGAACAACCCAACCAATGGCTGGTGGAGAAGCACGAAAGGGAGATTTTTCCGCTTACCCAAAAACGCTACCTCTTCAGTGGCGTTTCAAATTTTAACATCTTTAACTTTTCCGACGACCAGGGCATTGTTAACGAAAACGTATTTGCCTACACCAACCGATACGGTAATGAGCGGGCATTGGTGCTTTTCAACAACAAATATGACATGGCGTCAGGGCACATCAAAACTTCAGCGCCCAGGCTGCAAAAGAACAATGACGAAAAGCAGCTTTCTGCCATAAGCCTCGGCGACGCCCTGGCCGTCAGCAACGACAACCAGGCCTACTACATTGCCAAAGAACACATCTCCGGGCAAGAATGCCTTTTCAGCGGCGACGAAATCCACCACAGGGGGATCTCCCGGCATCTGAATGGGTTTGAATACCTTGTATTTATTGATTTTCGCGAACTGTATGACAAAGATGGTGAAGTTGCCACACTGTACGAACGCATCCGGGGGCAGGGAGTCCCATCAGTAGAAGAAGCCCTTGCGTTGCAAAAACTACAAAAAACACACAATGCCTTCCTCAATATTTTTAACCCGGAGGCTCTGGAATTACTGATAGAGAACCTTGTGAAAGGAGAAGCTGCAGACCCTGGCACCAAAAGCCGGCAAAACCTTTTAGAGAACTTCAGGCTTTTTGCAGGGGAGGTTTGCGCAGGGCTGGGAATTGCTGACACATCATCCAAGGCCATGACGGCATTTTCCAACAAGCAGGATGCCATCAGCAAAGCCATGGCCTGCGCACATGCATCACAGAACACGCTAAACCTGATGCTTCACAAAGAGCATATCGGGTCGCCCGAACAAATACTGATGCTCAGCTCTTTCAACAATTACCGCGACAACAGCCTGCTGCTAACCGCTTTACACGTGCTGCAAAGCCTTACTGAAATGCTGCCGGAGAACATGAATTTCGCATCCTTTTTCAACAAGCTGATGCTGGACAGACCGGTCAGGACACTGCTGGCGCACAGCGGGAGAAGCCCCGAAAACATGGACAGGGACATGCTGCTATTGAACGTTTTGCTAAAATACGGCAGTGCGCTGTTTGATTTTTCCGGAGAACAGAACGCATCACCGGCTTCTGACAATGAACAGATTGTGCCAACAAGCAGGGCTACAAAAGCGAAGCTGGCGTTAACGATGCTTGCTGATCCGATGGTAAAAGCCTATATTGGTGCCAACGAATACGAAGGTGTATGGTTTTACAGCAAGGAAAGCTTTGAGCATTTGAGCAAATGGCTGTTCACGTTGTCATACCACGATTATTTCACAAGACCTCAGCTTTTCAAAGACGCTTTGGCACTGCAAAACGCTGTGAAAGAGTCAACATTGTTTTACCTGCTCTCACAAAGGCTTTCTGCCAATGCAGGCTATAAGCTTGAAAAGCTCACAGACAACCTGCAAGCTGCGGTCAAGCTTTAGTATCTGTTCATAAGCCTTGCTTATGGGCTGCCCTGGATTGATTACAACGGGTTTGTGAGGTCAAAGTCGGCCTGGAAAACAATCTCACCGGAATACAGCAGGCGGTAAGAAAGGGTTGTCATGTCCTCATCGAGGATGACGTGCCATACGCGACCAAAGTGACCATCGAGCAAGTCCCGCGAATACTGATCTTTTGGGAAATGCTGGGCAAACGCTGTTCCATTGCCGTCAGCATAACCCCCATACAGGGTTTGATCGTGCGGCGTACCGTCGGGATAGCTGTGATCGTGGCGGAACCGCAGGCGACCATCCTCGTTGAAAAACATCCAGGTACGTGAGGTGTCGTCTGACAAATGGAAAGGGATGTGAACACGATCTTCCTCGCATACTGTGACGTGCATCACGAAATCGAGATGCGCCCAGCTTTCACGGCCTTCCTGCATGTAGGTCTCGGCACCACGAAACGATTGCCCGCAAAGGCTCGCCAGGTTATTCAGAAAAGCTTGTTCCTCAGGCTTTAATGCAACCGTTGCATCTTTTTCTTCAGCCTGCTCCGAAGCCTCGCGCGGGGCCTGCCCACAGGATGCAAAAACGATTGCAAAAACAATAATCATTAAGTAGTTCTTCTTCATTGTTGTTGGTTTTAGCGGGTTAAATGATAGTTGGAAACTGCGAACTTACGCATTTTTCATCAAATATGCAGACATCAGGGCAAAAACCCGGTTTCGGATTTATTTTACAATTTATTTGTAACATTTCCCCCTCCCCTGCCGTCATACCCACGAACCAATAATAAAACGGCAATTATAAAAACAAAAAAAAGCATCCAACGGCCCCTGTTGTTATTGATATTCATAGCAAGCGGGCTTTTCTTTCAGTCCTGTACCTTTGGCGCAGGCAACGTCATTAAAGGTGACGGCAATGTGATCACCACAACCCACGAGGTGGGGGATTTCGTGGGCATCGACATTCAAGGCGTTTTCAACATCACCCTCATTTCCGGTGAAGGGATGCCTGTTGTGCTTGAAACAGATGAGAACCTCCAGGAACTGATCAGCATTAAAGTCAGAAACAAGACTTTATATGTAAGCCAGACGAAAGATGGCGTATTCCGGCACAGCAAAATGGAGCTTCAAATTCCTTATTCAGCGATCGAAAGAATCAACGTGGGCGGTGCCTGCAAGCTACATTCCGACGATACCTTAGTTGCTGACAAGCTATTGTTTGACATCAGCGGAGCCGCTGACATTGAGCTGACGCTTGACGTAGCCAACCTGCAAACGAACGTGTCCGGTGCGGCTAACATCAAATTTGATGGCCGGGCCGACAAACACAATGCCCGTCTGTCGGGTGCAAGCAACATCCGTGCTGAAGAATTGCATACCCTTGACACACGCATCAGTTTATCAGGTGCAGGGTCAGCCCATCTGCACGCCACTGAAACGCTTGATGCATCACTTAGCGGCGTTGGGAGCATCAGGTATTACGGAGAACCGAAAAATATCAGGATCAACAAGTCCGGCATCGGCTCAATCCGGGCAGCCAATTAGAACAACCAAAAATATTTGCAACCAATAAAACAAGAACCATAAAATTTTGAACCATGAAAACAAGAAAACTTATCCAAAGCTTATTATTGTCAGCCCTGCTGCTGCTTCCTGCCGGCCTAAAAGCCCAAACACTAACCCAGGAAAGGTTTGATGAAGCCTTTACCGGTGTCAGCATTGGCAGTGTGTTTAAAGTGTTCCTCAGCCAGGGCGATGCCTTCTCTGTTGAAGTGACGGCCGATGAAGAACACATGGAGCATATTGAAACCGTCGTGAAAGATGGTATTCTGCAAATTGACTACACCCGCAGGGCACGCAATCTCCGCGGACTGGTGGTGCGCATCACAGCACCTGAATATGCCTTTATTGGTGCCGGTGGGGCGTCCGAAATCCACAGCGAACACAGGCTCGAAGCGTCCGCCATGGAGCTTTCAGTATCGGGAGCATCCAAAATGAACATCGACCTAAAAACCGATGAATTGACCAGCAATGCGAGCGGTGCATCGGGCATTACACTCAGCGGGGAAGCCGGCACACATTATCTGGTTGCCAGCGGTGTATCTTCCGTGAGGGCTTACAACCTTGAAACACACACAACAGACGTAACAAGCTCAGGTACCAGCAGTGTGCACATAACCGTGCATGACACCATTCATGCCGCTGCCAGTGGCACCTCCTCCATCACCGTAAGAGGCAATCCGCCAAACGCACAATACACAGCAACCACCGCGGCCTCAGTAAGAGGCATCAGGAATACCCAAACGCAAACTTCAGAAATTATTGATGAAGCCGACACGCTTGTCGTAAGGGTAGGCCAAAGGGAAGTGGTCATAGTGGATGGCAAGCGTCCGGAGGTCAGAACCCGCATCAGGCCCAGGGCCAGCTGGAGCGACACCTGGACAGGCTTCTACCTCGGCGTTAACGGCTACATGACAGCCGACCAAAGTCTGGATTTACCTGATGGAGACAGCTATATGGAACTGGAATACAACAACTCCATCTCCGTAAACCTCAACCTGTGGCAGCAAAACCTGGCCATTGCCCGCGGACACAAGAGCGCTCTGGGCCTGGTAACCGGTCTGGGCGTAGGCTGGAACAACTACAGATTTGAGAAAAACACCCGGTTGGTGCACGAAGACAATCAACTGGGACATTATGAAGATGAGATCAACTTTCGCAAGAACAAGCTCACCGTCAGCCACCTGAACGTCCCACTGATGCTGGAATTCCAGGCAGCCCAAAAAAATCCCGGCAGCCAGTTCCACATGGCAGCAGGTTTAAACCTGGGTGTGCGCCTCAGAAGCCATACGAAATATGTGTATAACGTTGATGGCAGCAAAGAGAAAGAAAAAGATTTCAAAAGCTACCACCTTGCACCACTGCGTTATGAGGCCATTGCCCGCATCGGATGGGGCCGCATCAACCTCTTTGCCAGCTACTCGCTCAACTCCATGTTCAGAGATGAAAGAGGACCTGAGCTATACCCTTTCAGCGTTGGCCTGAGAATACTTAACTTCTGACATTCATAACAATTTATCGATACTCTTGTTGTTGTTTTTGGAAAAGCAGCCGGTTTTATATCCGGTTGCTTTTTTTATTCCATAATCAGGGAAATGATTATTTTTGTAAAAAAGAAAATCTTATGTCAGGACACAGCAAATGGTCAACCATAAAACGGAAAAAGGGCGCACTGGATGCCAAGCGATCCAAGATATTCTCGCGCATCATCAAAGAAATCAATATCGCGGTTAAAGAAAGTGGCAACGACCCCGAAGGGAATCCCCGTCTCAGGCTGGCAATAGCCAATGCCAAAGGGGCGAACATGCCCAAGGACAACATCCAGCGCGCCATCTCCAAAGCCGGCGAAAAAGACGCCGCAAACTTCCAGGAAATCACCTACGAAGCCTATGCCAACCATGGTGTTGCCGTATATATTGAAGGCCTCACCGACAACCAGCAGCGCACCGTGTCCAATGTTCGCTCTTATCTTAACAAACACAATGGCAAACTTGAAACCAATGGTGCCCTCAGTTTCCTTTTCGACCGCAAAGGGGTTTTCACCATCCCCGAGCAAACAGTAACTGAAAAAGGGATGGACGAAGACGACTTTATGATGGAGGTCATCGACGCCGGCGCCGAAGAGGTGGAGCACGAAGAGGGGTTTTACAACATCTACACCGCCATGGAGGACTTTGGCAGCATGATGAAAAAGCTGGAAGAGATCGGCATTGAAGCTGAAAATGCTGAACTGCAAAGAATCCCCAAAACATCCGTTAAGCTCGACAAAGAATCAGCCCGGGGGATAATGAAGCTCATCGACATCCTCGAAGAAGACGATGATGTACAAAATGTGTTTCACAACCTTGAACTTACTGATGAGATGATGGAGGAAATGTAGTTTATCAAACTACAAAGTGGCTCATACACCCTAAAACATCCGGTAACGATTCCCAACCACAGCCGAAAAATGCTTTTCCGCTACAAGGCCGGAATGGAGTCTATCAAAGCTTTGGTATAATCACTTTTCGGGTTGGAGTACAGGGCATCAGCCTCATTCAGCTCCTCGATACGGCCATTTTTCATCACGATGATGCGGTCTGACATATATTTCACGACCGATAAGTCGTGCGAAATAAATATGTATGTCAGGCTGTACTCCCTTTTGAGATCATTGAGCAGGTTGAGCACCTGCGCCTGCACTGACACGTCGAGTGCTGACACCGACTCGTCGCAGACGATAAACTCAGGCTCCACCGCCAAAGCCCTGGCAATGCTGATACGCTGACGCTGGCCGCCTGAAAATTCGTGCGGATAGCGGTAATAATGCTTTTCTTCCAGCCCAACCTTTTCGAGCAGTTCAATGATCTTGTACTTGCGGGCCTTGTTGCTGTGCATCACACTGTGCACGCGCATGGGTTCCAGGATGGCATTGCCAACACTCAACCCGGGTGTTAATGAGGCGTAGGGGTCCTGAAAGATGATCTGTATCTTTGGACGCAGCTTCCTGAGCGCAGATGCTGACAGCCGGGCGACATCCACCCCTTTGAAAAATACATGACCTGCATGGGGGTTTATCAGTCGCAGGATGCTGCGCCCAAGCGTCGTCTTCCCGCAACCACTCTCCCCTACCAGACCCAGGGTCTCACCACGATACACGGAAAAGCTGATGTCCTCAA
>SLDN01000017.1 GCA_007125275.1 Bacteroidales bacterium
ATTGTTATGCATCCTGATGCAAACACCTGACAAGCCGTTCACGAAAACACAGGAAGAGTTTGATGCCTTGTTTAACCAGTTGAATTACACCATTGGCGGTGCAACAGGTAGCGTCAGAGACTATTACCTTGAAAGCTCTTATGGACAGTTTGACCTGACCGTTGATGTTGTTGGGCCATATACTGCACAGCACAATATGGCCCATTACGGTTCGACCTGGGCAGGAGCCCGGCAGCTGGCTACTGAAGCTGTTCATCTTGCCAACCCTGATGTTAATTTTGCGGATTACGACAATACCGGCAATGGCTGGATGGAGGGTTTTTATATGATCTTTGCCGGTTATGGCGAAGAGGCTGGTGGCGGCCCAAACACCATCTGGTCGCACGCCTGGAGCATTGATCCTGTGCAATTTGATGGTGTATGGATCAGCCGTTATGCCTGCTCTCCGGAGCTGCGCGGCAACTCAGGCAGCAACATCACACGCATCGGCGTCGTCGGCCACGAGCTTGGCCATGTATTTGGTGCCCCAGATTATTATGATACGGATGGCAGCGGCTCAGGCGGATCGTATCCGGGTACCGGTGGCTGGGACATGATGGCAGGCGGCAGCTGGAACAACGGCGGCGCAACCCCGGCACACCACAACGCCTATACGAAGGTGTATTTGTATAACTGGGCAGAAGCTTCCATACTGAATCAACCTGGAAATATTACGCTTGAAAATGCAGCCCAGCACAGCAATAGTTTTTACCGCATCAATACAAATACCCCCGGCGAATACTACCTGCTCGAAAATCGCCACCACATTGGTTTTGATGCAAACATTCCCGGCCAGGGCATGATTATTTATCACGTACACAGGGAGGTTGCCACATCCGGTAACTCAATCAATGTCGGACATCCCCAGAAAATGTACCCCGTTTCAGCTGGCGCCAATACAGACCCCTATGGCCCCCCCGAATCGTATGGCAATATCAACTCAAACGAAACACCATTCCCCGGCTCTACCAATCAAACCCATTTTTCTGACCATTCAACACCAAGCATGTTGTCATGGGCCGGTGATGACACCCATAAACCATTAACAAACATCTCACGAAATGCCGCCAACCAAACAGTATCTTTTGACTATATGGAGGGGGTGGTCCTGATTAACGACTGGTTGCATTGGGATGATGGCCTGCATGAAACGTCCTTAGGCCTTGGATCGGGAGGAATTTATCAGATAGCCGCCCGCTTTGACCCCGAAGACCTCGAAGCCTACGAAGTTTTTGATATTGCATCAATCAGACTATATATTAACAACCCTCCCACCAATGCCGCCATAAAAGTATGGCAGGGCGACTCACAGGAAACGCTCCAGGAAATTGCACACCAGGCGTTCTCACCTGCCTCGGCAAGCTGGATCGAAGTCAGCTTTGATCAGGCCCTCGAATTTGACCCTGAAATGGAACTCTGGATCGGTGCCGAATATGATGACCCGGGACAAGGGGTCTTTACCGCCTCTGTTGATAACCAAACAAACTACGAAGGCAAAGGCAACATGATACGCATGGACGTGGATGATCCCGAAGGCTGGGTGCCATTGTCAGATTATAATATCAATGGCGATTGGAACATCCAGGCAAAGTTAACCCTTGGAGATCATAACATCATATCTTTCAGCGTTGTTGATGGTTCTGGCGGCACACTCACAGCCGAGGCCGACGGAGAAACGATCAGCTCAGGTGCCTTGCTGCCCGATGGTGCAGATGTGCTGTTTACTGCCATGCCAAATTATGGTTTTGCAATCAAAGAATGGAAAATGAACGGCCAGGTTGTCGAAAACCATACTGAACCGGTTCTTGAAGTTCCGAATGTGACCAATAGTATCCAGGTACATGTTGAGTTCAGGACTATGACCTCGGATGACATGCAGCAAGTTATGTTCAATGTAACGAATCAATCAGGCGAACCGGTCAGCAATGCCATGATCACCATATTACCGGATGGCAGTCGCGGCAAATCAACAAAAACAAACAGGCTGAAACCTCCCAAGGCAATTACAAACAGGGTGAACATTGAAACCGGTACCATCAACTTCCCAAACGACAATAAAAAGCACAACACAACCGACAATGCACTCCAACGCTCAAACGCTGCTTCCTCCGGACATGCACCCGGGAATGGGGAGCACAGAAATGGAGAATGGATAAAATACTGGCAAAGCGGTGTGAACGATAATGCCCTTGGCCTGGGCGGCAGCGGAGCAACATGGTACACTGCTATTCGCTGGATGCCTGAAGACCTTGGCATATATGATGGATACGCCGTCACCGGAATACGCGTTTTTATGAATGACCAGCCGGCAAACGGGGCAGTCATGATCTGGCAGGGTGACATCGATAATCCTGAAGTGATGATCAGCCAGGAGATGACAGTGACTGAAGAAGACTGGGTTGAAGTGGAACTGATCGAACCTTATGCAATAGATGCCGGTCAGGAGTTATGGATAGGATGGGAGATCGGAGACCTGGGTGATGGTTGCTTCCCTGCTTCCTTTGAGATCTCAGAACAACATCATCAATTGGCCAACCTTTTACAGTTTGGTGATAACCCCTGGCAGTTTGCCTCTGATTTCGGATTCAGTCTTGTTTGGAACATCGAAGCTTATGTGCAACCCAACCCATTTGTGCTTTTCACCAACGAAACCGGACAGGCCGGTATTGATGCCTTCCCCGGGAATTATCAGTTCCATATAGAAAAGGAAGGATACGAAGACCATTATGATACATTTTCTTTAACAGATGAGCCACTGGACATTGATATTGTAATGACATCCGACGGAGATCCGGACACGTTTACCATTGGTTTTTCCGTAATTGATGAGTTTGGAGACAACATTGACGACGCCATCATTACCCTTGGCGATATCACGAATGAGGCTGGCGATTACGTGTTTCATAATGTTCCTGAAGGCAATCATTTATGGATGGCAGAACGCCTTTGCCATATCGAACAGCATGGTGAGATCAATCTGCTGCAGGATGCTGATATTGAAACAGTATTGTTACTCGACCACCTTACAGGGGATGCAAACGGTGATGGACTGGTAAATGTACTTGACATTATCCATATTGCAAACTATTGGTCAAACGATTACACAGAGGGCTTCTGCTTTTACAATGCAGATGCAGTCGAAGATGGTGCAATTGACATATTGGATATTATCGCTATCGTCAATATCTTTGCAAAAAAATGAGGTATGCATTTCAGTTCGTAACGGGTACTCACTGAAATCCATATATTTCACCAACACATTAACTCTTTTTTGTATTTTAGCACACAATTTTTTCAACCATATAAACAATTTTAAAAAAGAACCAATGAAAAAGTATTTTATGTTAATGATCTTACCTGCCTTGGTGCTGGGCTCCTGTGCAGGGCCTGAGAAGGACAATCCGTTTTTTGCTGACTATGAAACGCCGTTTGGTGTGCCGCCTTTCGACAAAATCGAAAACGCGCATTTTGAACCGGCCATACTGAAAGGCATTGAAGAACAGGCTGCTGAAGTGCAAGCCATTATCGACAATCCTGAACCGGCCACCTTCGGGAACACCATCGAAGCACTGGAGTATTCCGGTGGGTCGCTGATGAACGTATTGCGTGTATTTTACAACTACAACTCATCACTCACCAGCGATGAAATTCAACAGATCGCCCAGACAATGTCGCCCAGGCTGTCAGAACACTCCTCAAATATCAGTCTGAACCTGGATTTGTTCGCAAGGGTTAAGGCTGTTTATGATCAAAGAGATCAACTGGACCTCAACCCGGAACAGCTGAGGCTGCTGGAGCAAACCCATAAGGGCTTTGTGCGCAGTGGTGCCAACCTGCCTGCTGAAAAGCAGGAACGCCTGCGTAAAATCAATGCCGAGCTCTCCATGCTATCTCTGCAGTTCGGACAAAATGTGCTGGGCGAGACCAATGCCTTTACGATGGTTGTGGATAATGAAGAAGATCTGGCCGGATTGCCTGAGACATCGATCGAGGCAGCCGCAGACCTGGCAGCCAATATGGATATGGAAGGAAAATGGGTTTTCACACTGCATAACCCCAGCGTGATGCCTTTCCTCTACAATGCTGACAACCGCGAGCTTCGCAAGAAGATGCAGCAGGCGCATATCCACCGTGGCAATAACGACAACGAGTTCAACAACAGGGAGATCCTGGCCAAAACGACCAACCTTCGCATTGAGAGAGCAAAACTGATGGGTTATGACACCCACGCTGACTTCAGCCTGGAAGAGACAATGGCCGGCAGCATCGAAACTGTGATGACCTTTATCGACCAGGTTTGGCAACCCGCCATTGCCCTGGCAAAAAAGGAAGCTGAGATGCTGCAGGAAATGATTTATGAAAATAATCATGACTACCAACTGGAGCAGTGGGACTGGCGCTATTATGCTGAAAAAGTGCGCCGCGAAAAATACGACGTGGATGAGCAGGTTGTACGCCAGTATTTTGAGTTGAACACCGTCCGCGATGGTATCTTTATGATCGTTGACAAGCTTTGGGGGCTGCAGTTCGTAGAGCGTACCGATGTGCCAAAATATCATTCTGACGTCCAGGTATTTGAAGTGCTTGAGGCGGATGGCTCGCACATCGGCATTCTTTACATGGACTTCCACCCGCGCGACAGCAAGCGCGGCGGTGCCTGGATGAGCAGCTACCGCGGACAGCGCGTGGATCAGGATGGCCGCTATGTGCACCCTGTGATTACCATCGTGTGTAACTTCTCACCTCCAACATCTACAAGGCCCTCGCTGTTGACTTATGACGAGATGACCACCTTCTTCCATGAGTTCGGACATGCACTGCACGGCCTGCTTTCCGATGTCCATTATCCAAGCCTCGCAGGCACCAACGTGCCAAGAGACTTCGTTGAACTGCCATCACAGATCATGGAAAACTGGGCCAACGAACCCGAAGTGATGAAAACCTTTGCCCTGCATTATGAAACAGGCGAGCAAATGCCACAGGCACTCATGGACCGCATCATCGAAAGCGCACACTTCAACCAGGGCTTTGCCACCGTCGAATTCCTGATGTCAACCTACCTGGACATGGAATACCACACCATGACAGAACCATTTGCCGAAGACATGCTTGACCAGGCTTCCATCATAACTGAGAAAAGGACCATTGAAAAGTATGGAATGATCCCGGAAGTACACTACCGCTGGGCAAGCACCAACTTCCAGCACGCATTCTCCCTGGGTTACGATGCGGGCTACTATAGCTATATGTGGTCAGGCTTGCTGGATGCCGACGCTTATGAGGCATTCCGCGAAACCGGTGACGTGTATGACCAGACCGCCGCAAAGGCATTCCGCGAACACATTCTTGAAAGAGGAGGCACCAAAGAACCTATGGAAATGTATGTAAACTTCCGTGGCCGAGAACCTGTGATTGAGCCGCTGCTCAGACAACGCGGATTAAAATAAATCTGCGCATGTCATTGCAGTCCCATTTGGAATAATAGTCAGGGGAACCATAGTCATTCCCGTGCTTCCCACAAAAGAAAAGAGGATATCCAGCAGTTGGATATCCTCTTTTCTTTTTGAAGGTGTTTTTTTGGAAGGTGTTTTTGGCTATTGCCTTCTTTGCGCCGGGGCACTCCCCTGGCTCGGATCAGACGCCAGGCGGGCAGGTAAAAACCCTTTTGGGTAGTTTGTAACGTAATCATCTCCAAACAAACGATTGTGTATGACTGTATTGCGATAGATGCTCCAATCGCGGTAGCCCTTTTTTCGAAAACGCAAGGTAATCACTGAAGATGTGATCACAATGAATGTAGAATAGAGGATCGCCAGCCATATCATCTGGCTCTGCACGGGCTCCTGAAAGCTCAGCAGAATAATTGCAAATGCCACCGGCCCGTTCTGTATGCCTGTTTCCAGCGATATCGCACGCTGAAAAAGGGGATAAACACCCAGCAAGCGCGACACCCAATAGCCAAAAAAGAAGCCAATGAGTCCGACACCAATGGCACCGATATATATTTCAATGGGTGTCTCGATGAACAACCTTCCGTGGCGTGTAAAAGCCGTTAAAATAAGGTAAAGAATCACAATGATACCCATGAAGCCGGCCGTATCCTCCGCTGTCTTGGCCCAGTCCGGCCACTTTTTCCGAATGAACATCCCCATGGCAACGGGTACAAAGACAAGAATGAGAGAGCTGATGATATTCATCGTGGGAATGACAAACTCTGTTTCTGCTCCGGTTAGCTGCATCTGAGCAGTGATTTGCGCAGCAAAGCCACCGGTGTACAATTGAAGCAAAAGGGGCATCATCAGCAGGGCCAGCATCGTAGAAGCCACTGTCATCGAGATGCTCAACGCCACTGAGCCTCTTGAAAAATAAGCAAACATATTGGATGTGGTGCCACCGGGCAGACATCCGATCAGAATCAATGCGATGGCAAAAGCCGGATCAAAATTTAATACCGTGGCCAGCGAGAAAGCAATAAAGGGCATAAAGCCAAACTGGGATATAAAACCAATAAGAACGCCCCTGGGTTTCCGAAAAACTGCACGAAAGTCGTCGGCTGTCAGGCTGGCACCCATACCGAGCATGATTACGAAGATCATGATCGCCAATAACGCCTGATCGTGTGCATATAAAAGCTGCGTAGTGAATTCCATATATTTATGATTTTTTTGATGATCTCTTTGCAAACAACTCTTCAATTACATGTTGATACTTTTGCTCAACGATATGCCTTTTGATCTTGTAAAGGTTGGTCAGCTCCTCACCAACCTGGAAAGACTTGTCCAACAGGCTGATCTCACGGATCTGCTCGTTGCACCTAAAACCATTTGACGAAGAATTCATACGACGAATCTCTTGTGTGATAATATCTTTTACCTCGGGGTTCGCGGATAACTCTTCTAAGGTTTGCTCAATAAATCCAGCTTGCCTGAATTCGGATAAAACAGGCGTGACCAGTATGCTCAGAAACCTTTTATCTTGCCCCACAACCATGCAATGATCGATAAACCGGCTTTGCTGCACGCGCATCTCAATAGGTTCAGGCTCCACATTCTCGCCGCTTGACAATACGATAGTCGCTTTATTTCTGCCCAATATCTTCAAATAATTGTTGTAGGTGATCATGCCCAGATCGCCGGTGCGCAGCCAGCCGTCAACAATCGCCTGTTTTGTAAGTTCAGCTTCTTTGTAATACCCTTTCATCACCTGGGGGCCTTTCACCCATATCTCGCCGCGCAATGCCCTGCCATTGTCTGCCGACCGGCTGTTCGGATAGAGTATCTCACCCGTTTCCGGTTCCACAATGCGTACTTGTGTTTCCGGAATGGGTGGTCCGACCGTGCCAACCACAAGGTTTAGCATTGAACGGGTTGAGATCACCGGAGAGGTTTCTGTCATACCGTATCCCTCCAGCAATGGAATGCCCACATAGTTAAAGAACCTGTCAATGTGATTAGGTAATGCACCACCACCGGAAATTGTTGTCTTCAGAGAACCCCCTGCCCCTAATCGGATGCGCTCAAGTACTGCCGCATTGAAAAAACCATAAAACGGCAAGACCATCATCCACCTTACCAGGTGAAAGGGTGTGAAAAACAGGCGCTTCCATAGTGGCGTGGGCTCAGTTTTTAAATATTTACCTGTTAAGAAATATTCCGAATTTTTATATTGTCTTGCCAGAAAATGAGCAATGTGAAATAAGATCTGCCGCACAGGATGCGATGCACGAATGTTTTTCATGATGCGCTCGTGTAGTTTTTCCCACAAACGGGGAGCAGAAGCCATAAAGGTGGGCTCAACATTGCGCATATCTTCACCCAGATGGAGTATCGATGAATAATAGGTACATCCGCCGAAACTCATCGTGTACATTTCAATAACACGCTCAAAAATATGCCAGATGGGCAGAACGGACAATACCCTGTCGGTGCAATCATGATGCCCGGGAAGGTTTTTGATCTGGGAAATGATGTTCGAATGGGTCAGCATCACACCTTTGGGCTTGCCTGTGGTGCCGGAAGTATAAATGAGTGTGAATAAATCATCGGCTTTGATCTGGTCTATCCGCTCCTCCACCCTTTTGTCGCCCCGGTGTCTTAATTTCGACCCCAGTGCATAAACATCGAGCAGCGACCTCACCCCCTCAGCAGTGCGACCTTCGGGATCCATAAGA
>SLDN01000182.1 GCA_007125275.1 Bacteroidales bacterium
ACCTTTCTCCTGAAAGAGTTCTTTTCTGAATCTATGCAAACAGATACGGGGGAAGAAGTATCCACCAGGGAGGTAAAGAAAATCATGCAAAACTGCATCGAAGCGGAAAGCAAGAAAAAGCCCCTTACCGATGACGAGCTCGCGGGCATTTTAAAAGACAAAGGATACAACATCGCCCGGCGGACGGTAGCCAAGTACCGTGAACAGCTCGACATCCCCGTGGCCAGACTGCGAAAGGAATTATAGATTATGCGTCTTCAAAAAAGCATCGCCCTCATCTTTTCTACCCTGTTTCATCCCGTTGTGATTCCCACCCTGGGAATGTTTATCCTGCTTCAGCTGAACACTTATATCAGGTTCGCCGTAGCTCCGGGCGCCAGGCGCCTTATTTTACTGCTGGTATTCATCAATACGGCAATAGCACCTGTTTTATCGCTTCTCATTATGAAAAGGACCGGCTATGTGAAAACCCTGACGCTGGAAGAACGTAACGAACGCATCCTGCCATTGCTGCTGGCTACCGCCCTTTTCTTTATCACGTATTACATGCTGCGGCAGATTACGCTTCCCTCGATTGTCTATTTTTATATCATCAGCGCCACGCTGTTACTCCTGGTAACCCTTATGGCCTCTTTTTTTTGGAAGATAAGCATACACATGGTCGCCCTGGGTGGCATTACGGCGTTTCTCATTATCACCTCGCTGTTGTTGCGCACCGATGTTTCCCGGCTGATCATCGCCGCATTGGTGGCTTCCGGCATAACCGGCAGCTCGCGCCTGATCCTGAAGGCTCATACCCCCGTTGAGGTGTATGCAGGTTACATGTTGGGATTTCTGGGGATGATGGGACTGTTTGTCTATTTCCGATAACATGCATGGCAAACACCCCACGCAGCGTGTGGAAAAAGCACCTTCTTTGAGTTGATACCCTGATGGCTGTAATGTCAGAAGATTATAAATGAAACACCAAGTGAAAGCGGGCGGGCACCTTCTGCATTGTTTTCGGTAAACAGATCGGTCAGCGGATAATAAACATGCAGGTTGACACTGCCATAACCGATAGTGCCGGTTATCCCGATACGATAGTTTGATATGTTCTTCAGCCTGTGCTCCTTGATTTTTACTTTGCGGCTTGTTGCTGGAGTTTCTGTTTCATTCCCATCAAAAGTGGTGTAATAATATTCTTTGCCCACAAATTTGGTATGTGCATTGATCAGCCTGCCTGCCTTCATGCCGGCATAAAGCCTGAACGTTCGGGGCAGCTCGCGCGACCTGTACCTAAACTGTACAGGGATCTCAAGGTAGTTTAAACTTAACTTGTTCTTGTCATATTCGTGGGCCTTATCGATGGGATAAAATTCAAATTTATTTTCCTTCGGATGATAAAGGTAACGATGGTCGCTATAAAGGTTATGCGAAGTGAACTCAAGTCCGGCAGCGAGGCTGAAGTTTGTTCTTCCCAGCGGCATATCCTGGAAAGCACTGATGCTGATGCCCCGCTGGATGCTTTTTAAGTCCATGTCGCCGGGCAGGTCTTGCCAGACATCAGTAAAAAGGGTGACCATAAAACGGTCGTCGGGGTGCATTCTCTCTTGCAGAAATGGCCTCCGTTGGTTTGTGTTTTCATTTCCGTCAGATCGAAATGCGTAATTGTTTCTTTCACCGGTCTCTGAAGCACAAAGAAGGGTTCCGAAAAAAAACAAGGCTGAAAAAAGGATTATAAATCTGCAGGTATTCATTTGTTTTATGTTAGAGTTATATGATGAAGAGTGCTTAAAATTACGAAAAATCCATATATTTTTCAAATGATGACCAGTATGGTACGGGAACTTTTTCGTTTTTGGCGGCTTTCAGCACGTCAAAATACATTTTTTTCTTTTCGTCAACTGCATGTTTTTGCTGTGCGTCAAGGGCTGCAAGGTTTTCAGTGCGAAGGGAGTGCTGTAGAAGGTATGTAAGTGCAAAACCCGGAAGCCACAGGCGGTTAAATGGAAAAATGCCGGGTGGTTGGGCGCCTCGTTTCTTGCATACCTTAATCCCTTCTTTCAAGGCCAGCACGTACTGCCTGATCAACAGTTTATTGCCTGCAAACAAATTGGCGTTGCCGGCCTTGCTGATAAGGCCGGGAAGGATGCCGGCGCGCAGGTATTCGTGCTGCAGGAGGTCAGTAATGCGTGGTGAAATTTGTGGTTGCAGGCCGGCCTCCTCAAATATCGCGGCAGCTTTTTCCAGCCGCTCAGTGGTTTTGCCGCCGGGCTCCCCAATGATTGTTTTTCTATTCCTGAAAAGGTAGCAGTTAATGCCGTTATCTATGTTGCTTCCACTAACCACTCCGGGGAAACCCAGGAAAAAACGGCCTTTGGGCAGTTGCTTTTCGGCTTGTCGCAATTCGTCCCACATATTTCCCAGGAACAGGATGTGCGCATTGCCTGAATATTTTGCGATGTAAGGTATGGTGTCATTCAGCTGCTTGCTCCTTACACAGACGATGATGAGGTCATAGGGACTGGCCGGATCTAATCTGTCAGTGTTTTTTGGCCTGAAAACGCTATGACCAATGTCTTCGCCGCCTTTGCGCATGTCTGTGTAGGTGATGGGCACGCCCGAATGGCTGTAACGCACCATCCGCTGCCTGCGCACAAAAAGGCTTACATCGAGCCCGGCCTCGTGCATCTGCCAGGCGTAAGTAGTGCCAATGGCACCAGCACCGAAAATGAGTATCTTCATGTGATTCTTTCAATAATCGTTTGAAATGGTGAAAAAAAAACATCTTATTGCCAAAATTAATAACACTTACGCATATTTTACACTATTTTTATGCTTTGGCTTAAGAATATGTGATTTTTTTCTCTTTCCGGTAAGAAATATCCGGATATTTCAGGAAATAAAACTGTTATGGTCGCATCGCAACATATGGCATACCTGGATACACCCATTGAGTATTTGAAGGGGGTTGGCCCGAAGCGTGCTGAGTTGTTAAGGGCTGAGCTGGAGATCAGCAGCTTTAACGATTTGTTGTATTTTTTTCCTTTCAGGTACATCGACCGCAGCCGCTTTCATACCATTCGTGAGGTGCATGGCGATATGCCATACGTTCAGATACGCGGTACCATTTCAGATATTCAACTGCATGGCAAGCAGCGCACCACGCGCATGACGGCCACGCTGCGCGATGCTACCGGCACAATGGAACTGGTGTGGTTCAGGGGCTTCAAATGGTTGAAAGATGCTTTCAAGCCGGGTGTTGAATACATTGTTTTTGGTAAGCCGGTACCATTTGGCCCCCGGTTCAACATTGCGCATCCTGAAATAGAACCGGTTACACCCGGTGCGATCAACCAAAGCTCTGCGATGCAGCCGGTGTATAACTCATCCGAAAAATTAAAGTCCCGCGGACTTGACAGCAAGGGCATCGGAAAACTGGTGAAAAACCTGTTGACCCTTGGTAAACGACACATTTTTGAAACGCTCCCGGCGGGTATGCTTTCATCAGTAAAATTGATGACCAGAGATGAAGCCCTGTCAGAGATCCATTTCCCGTCAGATGATGCCGGCCTTAAGAAGGCAAGGGCACGCCTTAAGTTTGAGGAGTTGTTTTTTATTCAGTTGAATTTGTTGCGGCACAAGCTTTTGCGACAAGAGAAGGCAAAAAGCTACGTTTTTACGTCCATAGGCGATTATTTCAACGGGTTTTTTTTCAATAGGCTTTCATTTGAGCTTACAGGGGCACAAAAGCGGGTTATGAAGGAGATTCGCAGCGATACCCTTTCGGGCAGGCAGATGAATCGTTTGCTACAGGGCGATGTGGGCAGCGGCAAAACGGTGGTTGCCGTCATGAGCATGCTGATGTCTCTCGACAATGGATACCAGGCTTGTCTGATGGCACCTACTGAAGTGCTTGCATTTCAGCACTTTGAGTCGATCAGCGCAACGCTTACGAAGCTGGGTATTGAGGTGGCACTTCTGACAGGCTCAACAAAGCAGTCTGCCCGGCGCCAAATACTGTCAGAGCTCAAGCAGGGCAGCTTGCAGATACTCATTGGCACCCATGCGCTTATTGAGGATGTGGTGCAGTTTGACAAGCTCGGCATGGTGGTTATTGACGAGCAGCATCGCTTTGGCGTAGCCCAGCGCGCCAGGCTGTGGTCAAAAAGCGAAACGCCGCCACACGTGTTGGTCATGACCGCCACGCCTATTCCGCGTACCCTGGCGATGACCCTTTATGGCGACCTGGACGTATCTGTGATTGACGAGCTTCCCCCGGGTCGCAAGCCCATCAAAACCATTCATCAATACGACCGCAACAGGCTGAAGGTATTCGGTTTTATTCGTGATCAGATAAAGAAGGGCAGACAGATATATGTGGTGTACCCGTTAATCAAGGAGTCGGAAAAGCTTGACCTCAAAGACCTGAACGACGGCTATGAAAGCATCGTGCGGGAGTTTCCTCCTCCGGAGTATGCGGTGAGCATCGTGCATGGGCAGATGAAACCTGCTGTTAAGGATTATGAGATGAAGCGTTTTGTGAGTGGCGAGACACACATCATGGTGGCTACAACGGTGATTGAGGTAGGGATCGACGTTCCCAATGCCTCTGTGATGGTGATCGAAAGTGCTGAGCGCTTTGGTTTGTCGCAGCTGCACCAGTTGCGTGGCCGGGTTGGCAGGGGTGCAGACCAGTCATACTGCATCCTGATGTCGAAAGACGAGCTGAGCGCAGATGCCCGCAAGCGGCTTGGCGTGATGGTGTCGACCAACGATGGCTTCATGATTGCCGAGACCGACCTGCAGTTACGCGGTCCCGGCGACATACAAGGCACGCAGCAGAGCGGCATCCCGGAGCTGAAAATTGCTGACCTTACCCGGGATGAGGCCATCCTCAAGTATGCCAGGGCGCAGGCCAAAGACTTGCTTGAGCGCGACCCGGGATTGCAGCTGCCTGAAAACGGCATTGTGCGAAAACAATTGCAGGAGCTCTACAGTGACCGGCTTCACTGGAGTCGCATCAGCTAAAACAGCATAGAAGAACGCACGGATAATACAAAAAAAACCGTCGCAGCAATGAGTGCTGCAGACGGTTTTCGGTTATATAGGGTTGGGGTATTGCTAATTGAGCCTGAACCGGATAGGCATCACGAACTGCACCCTTACGGGTTGTCCTCTTTGTCGGCCTGGCTGCCAGTTAGGCATCATCCTGACCACCCTCATGGCTTCTTCGTCGCAACCGCCGCCAATGCCACGCACGATGCGTACATCTGTGACACTGCCGTCAACCTCTACGACAAAGGTAACGAATACGGTTCCCTGGATTCCGGCTTCACGGGCCATTTGCGGGTAACGGAGGTTGTCATTTAAAAATTGCTGTCTTGCTGTTTCACCGCCCGGGAACTCAGGCTGGTCTTCCACAACGGTGAAGATCACATCTTCTGCAATCTCTTCTTCCTCTTCAAAGATGATTGGTGTAAACTCCTGAATCTCCGTAAAAACGTCAGCATCGATGTCGATAATGAACTCTTCCTCAAGCTCTACATCATCGTCAACGATGATCAGCTCTTGTGAAGGCTCAGGTGGTGGAGGTGGTGGGGGTTGCTCCTGGCGGGTGATTGGGATGTCCTCTTCTTCAATAAAATCGATTTCAAGAACCCCAAAATCGATGTCAGGGCGCTCGTAGTGCTTCCATTCAAAAGCTACCAGAGCGGCACCCAGGGCAACCGCAATGCCAATCTGCAAAAAGATGCGCTTTTTGCTTTCAAGGTCTGCTTTAGGTGATTTTTTTGCTTCCATAATATCGCTGTATGTGTTGATTATTTGCCAGTCAAATAAGCTTTAAGCATCCTGGAAAAGAATTTGCTAATATACAAAGTATTTTTTAAAACCAAGCATTTCCTTTTATTTTGCGAAAAACAACATGGTTATTTGTTTGTTTTGAAAAGTACAACCACCAGAAATACACCAAAAACCGTTCCAAAACTATTCGCAAGCACATCGTATATGTTTCCGTGCCGGTCAGGAAAGCAACAATGTTGCAGAAATTCGGTTATTATCCCGTAGGTTATACCTGTTGATAAACTGATAATCAATTGTTTTGCATTTGTGTACGTATTTCGGCTAAATTTGCCATATCCCAGCAGGATCAAAGCCCCCAATACGGCGTACATCACAAAGTGTACAATCTTATCAAAGTGAGGAATTCTCAGCTTTTCAGTGGGGGGCAGCGCACTGGAAGGCAGGCTGATGATCAAAAAAATGATCAAGCCCCAGATCAGTGCCGGCAAAAAATAACTGGCTGTCTTTGTCACTCTTTGGTGGGCTATGGGTCAGGTCCCGTTGTTTGTCAACAGATGATTGATAAGTTTGACGTTGCCATAACCTGACCCTGTTTATGCGTCTATGAGTTCTTTATATGCTTCTGCCGTGAGCAGGTCATCAATATCGGCCAGGTCAGCAACCTTGACTTTGATGATCCAACCCTCGTTGTAGGGGTCTTTATTGATAATGTCGGGGCTTGATTCAAGCTCTTCGTTGAACTCCAGCACCTCTCCACCCATGGGCATAAAGAGGTCAGAAACAGTTTTTACGGCCTCGATGGTGCCAAAAGTTTCTTCCTTGTCGAGGCTCTCACCAACAGTATCTACTTCAACAAATACGATATCGCCCAGCTCGTGCTGCGCAAAATCAGTGATGCCGATGATGGCCGTGTCGCCTTCAATTTTTACCCACTCGTGGTCTTTCGTGTACTTAAGATTGTCAGGAATGTTCATTTCGTATTGTTTTAAGTGTGTATTGTAATGACTCCATTTTGAAGCCAAAAGTACAATCTTTTTTTATTACAAAAAAATGAAAAAATCGTTATAACATTCCAAGCTCAAGCATGGCCGCATCCGACATATTGTCTTTTGACCAGGGCGGGTCAAACACCAGTATGATTTCTGCTTTCGTTACTCCCGAAACCCGCTCGGTGGCCTCTTTGGCCTGCTTAACCAGATCGTCGGCAACCGGGCAGTTGGGGTTGGTAAGCGTCATCGTAACTGAAACATGCCGGTTGTCAATAATCTTTATGTCGTAGATCAGCCCCAGGTCATAGATGTTCACAGGAATATCGGGGTCAAAAACCGTTTTAAGCGCGTCAATGATGCTTGATTCTGAGAGGATGGGGTTCATGTGGTTATAGTTGATGGTTGGTGGTTTCTGGTTTCTAATTTCTGGTTGGTGATTTCTGGTTTCTGATTTCTGGTTTCCAATTTCTAATTTCTGGTTTATAGTTACGAGTTCGGAGTTTCCACCTTAGGGCTATATTTATCGATAATCGATAATCGGCAATTGACAATCGACCATCGGTCATCGGTCATCAGGCCTGTCCGCTGCGCTGGTATGCGAGGGCATAGAGCTTCATCTGTTTAATCATGTTCAGCAGGCCGTTGGACCGTGTCTGCGACAGATGTTCTTTTAAGCCTATCCGGTCGATGAAGCCGAGGTTGGCGTCAACGATATCTGCGGGAGGCTGACCGGAAAGTACACGGATCAGCAGGGCTACGATGCCTTTGGTGATCAGGGCGTCGCTGTCGGCAGTAAAAACCACCTTGCCATTTTCCAGTCCGGCAAGCAGCCAGACCCTCGCCTGGCAGCCTTTCACCAGGTATTTGTCCTCTTTTTGGGAGTCACTAATCTCAGGCAGGGACTTGCCCAGCTCGATGAGGTAGTTGTACTTATCCATCCAGTCATCAAAGAGTTCAAACTCATCAATGACCTCTTGTGCTTTTTCTTCTGTTTTCATGTGTTTGTAATTTCGCAACTATTTGAAATGCTGTATTTTGTAAATGCATCCAAGACTTCGAATTGATGTTAGACGAGAGATGTTGGATTTTCTTTTTTCTACATCCGTCAGGCGAGCATCTCCCTTACCTTTCGCAGGCCGGCTACCAGCAGGTCAACTTCTTCCCGGGTGTTGTACAGGGCAAACGAAGCCCTTACCGTTCCGGGGATATTAAAGAAATCCATCACCGGCT
>SLDN01000041.1 GCA_007125275.1 Bacteroidales bacterium
AGCAATCAGATGCCATCGCACTTGTCGTTAGTGAACAAACCGGAAAGATATCATGGTGCAAGGCTGGCGAAATCAAGCGAAACATTAAACCATTGCAGCTCAAAGAACTGCTAGCCAAAGAGTTCTTATCCCGCAAGGAAGACGATAAAAACAAAAAAGCCCCAAAGTCTTTTTTCAAAAGGTTCTTAAAAAACCGTAAGATCAGATAGTTAATTGTTTGACAGCACGGATGGCTTATATTTTTTTCACATAATCCAATATTTTCTCCTTTTCAGATGGGTGAAAGACGGCGGCATCATCATATCGTCTGAACCACGTCTGCTGGCGCTTTGCATAACGGCGCGTATTGGTCATGATTTTCTCAATTGCAGTGTGCAGTGACCATTTGTTTGAGAGCCAGTCAAACAGTTCCTTATATCCTACTGTATTGAGTGCATTCAGATGCCGCTTGTCATACAGGCTGATGGTTTCCTCAATCAGGCCATCTGTGATCATCTCGTCCACCCTTTTATTGATCCTTGAAAATAATTCTTGTCGTGAACGATGAAGAACCACCTTTTTTATTGAAAATGGCCTTTGCTTCTGGTTGTTGGTTCTCAGCTCCGTAAATGTTTTCCCTGTCGCCAGGCACACTTCCAGCGCACGCATGATGCGCTTGTGGTTGGCCGGATCTACGCGCGCATGATAATCGGGATCGACCTGACGCAGACGTTTGCGAAGGCCGGGCAAACCTTCTTTTGCGTATAAATGATGTACTTCAAGCCTGATGGCAGGGTCAGGGTCGGGCAGTTCATCAATTCCAAAACAGAGTGTGTCGATGTACAGACCGGAGCCACCTACCACCATAGCGTAATCAGACGACTGGAAAAGCTTACGCAACAATTCCAGTGCTTGTTTTTCAAACATCGCCACATTATAGTAGTCTCTCACTGACAGATGTCCAACGAAATGGTGCTTTACTGCTTCAAGGGTTTGCTGTGATGGGGCTGCTGTGCCAATCTGCAGCTCCCGGTAAAACTGTCTGGCGTCGGCTGAAAGTATTTCTGCATTGAAGGTTCTTGCCAATTCTATACTCAGGTCGGTTTTGCCAACGGCAGTAGGTCCGGTAAGTACCAGCAGGCATTTATTTTTCATCCAGGAATTCGTCTGGGGGTTCAGCATCGCCAAAAAAAGGATCCTCTCCATCAATTTGATTGAGGCCTGAGATATCCTCCGAAGACAAGTCCTCCTCAAAGTCCAGCATGTCAGGCATCTCAACACCAGGAAGCTGAGCAGGGGTAGCCGTAAGCTCACGAGGAACAGGACCTTTGGACTTGCTAAAGCGTGGATAGGCAATGCTTTTGTCTTCAGGCATTATTTTTATGAGTTCTATGTAAAAGGTCCAACGGTTTATATAGTCATACAAAAACATCAGGCGCTGGTGAGGGTCATCAATAAAGTCTTTCAGCTCGCTGTCGCGCATGAGCAAAGGCTTCTGCTGATTGTCAATATGATCATCCTCTTCAATGTGCTTTTTTCTTTCTATGGCGCTTGTTTCCAGAAGCTGAATCTCTTTTTGCTTGCGATAGCGGTGGTCGCAAATGTAAAAAGAGGCAAGCATGCCGGGGTCAAGGCCCAGATTACCAAGAATGGCCTGGTGGAAGTCTTCAAAAGTCTGATCAGCACGCAACTCAATTTCTCTCAGGAAGTCGTCTTGATCTTCGAAGTTGACTTTAAATTTATATATCAGCATAAAGCTCAGCTTATTCAGCCCGCAACGAGGCATTGTTTTGACAAAAATAAGAATAAATAATTAAAATTCAATATGCAGGCCATCCCTCATCATGATGCCCCATCAAGCTCTTTTGTTTTTAGTCCTAGCTTCTTTCCTTCTTCCAGCATTAGCGCCAGGGCTTCTTCCCTGTTATTCTGTATATCTCCCTCGAGGATGGCTTCTCGTATAGCTGTTTTAATAAGGCCAACTTCTTTAGATGGAGAAATACCGAATGTTTGCATGATGTCGTCGCCGCTTACCGGTGGCTGCCAGTTTCTCAGGCGATCTTTTTCTTCGGTTTCCTTAAGCTTTCGCCGAACGAGTCCAAAGTTCGCGAGGTATTTTTTTACTTTGTCGGGGTTGGCCGAAGTGATGTCGGCCTCGCACAGCATCATTAAATCGTCAATGTCGTCGCTGGCCTCGAACAGCAGCCGCCTCACGGCTGAATCGGTAACGATACTTTCGGTCAAAGCGATGGGCCGCAGGTGAAGCAGCACCAGTTTTTGCACATAACGCATTTTTTCATTCATCGGCAGTTTCAGCCGCTTGAAAATCTCCTTGACCATTTTTTGTCCCACGAATTCGTGACCATGGAAGGTCCAGCCGGACACTTCATCAAAGCGCTTGGTGGCAGGCTTGGCAATATCGTGCAGCAGTGCCGCCCATCTGAGCCATAAATCGCCGGAGAATTCTGCAAGCTTATCAAGTACTTGCATCGTATGATAAAAATTGTCTTTATGTGCCTTACCGTTTACAACTTCAACACCATGCATGGCTTCAAGCTCAGGAAAGAAATGTGCCAGCAGGCCGGTTGCTCTGAGCCGCTTGATTCCTTTGCCCGGCTGTTTGGATAGCATGATCTTGTTGAATTCATCCATCACCCTTTCAGCAGACACAATACTGATTCGATGTGCATTGCGCTTGATGGCTTCAAAAGATGCATAATCAATTTCAAAATCCAGCTGTGCCGCAAACCGGACAGCACGCATCATCCGCAATGGGTCATCAGAGTATGTGATGTCGGGATCAAGGGGAGTTCTTAATATCTTCTTTTCAATGTCGTCAACACCACCAAATGGATCAATAAGTCTGCCAAAATCTTTTTTATTCAGGCTGATGGCCATTGCGTTGATGGTAAAATCACGCCTCGCAATATCTTCATCAAGGCTGCCATCTTCAACAATCGGCTTGCGCGAGTCTTCGCGATAAGATTCCTTGCGTGCACCTACAAATTCTATTTGAAAGCCCTGATAGTTTAGCATTGCGGTCCCAAAATTTTTGTAGACCTTGAGAAATCTTTTTCGATCAATTATAGTGGCGACCGCAGACGCCAGTTCAATGCCACTGCCCACTACGACGATATCAATATCGACAGAGCGCCTGGAAAGGTAAATGTCGCGCACCCACCCGCCAACAACATATGCCGGCTTTCGTAGCCTGGCGGCGGCCTCCGCCACAACTTGTATAACAACGTTATTTAAATGCTCTTCCAAAGAAAAAATATTGAGTGAGGGCCCCGTCAATATGTCGCAAAGCCCCCGGTTAAAAACGAATGCAAAATTATAAAACTACCCGACACAATAGGCCTTAACACAAAACTAATTTCTTAAAATGCGAATCTCTGCACCATTATCAATTTTGACTATGGTTGAAGGCTTTGGCCTGGCAATCGTATTTTGCTCTAAAGGAACGATATAGTCCACTGATTGCTTGATCTGTTCATCGATTGACCTGAAAGAATACGGCAATTGGGCGCCACTGATATTGGCCGATGTGGAAATAAGGGGTTTGCCAAATGCACACAGAAGCTGCTGACAAAAAGCGTGATCAGGTATGCGTACGGCTATTGAGCCATCACCTGAAACCACATTTTTTGGCAGGTTTTTACCACCAGGGTAAATTACCGTAAGAGGTTCAGGAACACTCGCAAGGAGCTCAATGACAATATCCGGAATCGTTGTAACATAATTGCTGAGCATCTCCTGATCCTTCACAATGATGATGAACGATTTGTTAGAAATGCGTTCCTTGATATTATAAACCTTCTCAACCGCTCTGGCATTTGTAGCATCGCAACCAATGCCCCAGATTGTATCAGTAGGATACAAAATGACTCCACCTGTG
Organism: Bacteroidales bacterium; assembly: GCA_007125275.1. The sequence continues at coordinate 3,878 of SLDN01000041.1, forward strand.
GTGAGTACCGATAAAACTTCCCCCAACTGCTGTTCTTGCAACATAATCCAAAAAAATATCTTAAACAAACTTCAATAAACTGCTAACTGCTGATAAAAAACCTTGTAAAACCAACTCGTGAATGCGGATTTATCATTCGAACAATGCGCTTATACAAAATGTTTTCAAAAGCACATAATATTTCATGCAAAGCAGCAATTCTGATCACACTGCTTTTTTTAAATTACAGCTTACTATCAGTGGCAAATTTATAAAATTATTATAGCAAAACACTACCCGGAGCTCTTCATTTGTTTTATATTTACGCAACCTATTGATAACCTGATTCTTATACAGTGATGTTTGCTTTTGGATTTTTGCTGTTTAAACATAACAATAACAACTCAATTTAGCCCTGTAATTTGCTATATTTGCATCACAAATTATGGTGGCAGAAAATCGGGTGGTGATTAATCGAAATTTCATTATAATGGACAGGCGCTCAATACATAGCTACATATACTTTTTTGGTTTGTGCCTGCTGGCAATGTCGATTCCCACGTCGCGGTTCATGATGAGCGTTTCCCAGATCATTCTCGGTGTAAACTGGTTATTGGAGGGTGGTTACCCCGAAAAGTTCAGACGTTTTGCCAGCAACAGGGCGGCTTGGTTTTTTACAGGCATATTTTTCGTGCACATCATCGGCCTGTTGTGGTCAACCGATCTTGAATATGGCTTTCTTAACGATTTAAAAAGCAAACTGCCAACCCTGACCCTCACATTCCTGGTTGTTTCATCAAAGCCATTGCCACTTAAAAAGCTGTTCTTTCTCTTGTGGTTGTTTTGTATAACGATTTTCGTGACATCCATTGTTGGATTAATTGTTTATCACACAGGCGACTATCTTGATCCGCGAAAAAGAATGCCATTTATTCCTCACGTTTATTTTAGTATGATGGTGGTTTTTGTGATCGTTTTGTTGCCATGGCTGGGTCATCGTTTCACGAGAAAGAAAGGCATCTTGCTCGTTTTGTATCTTGCTGTAATCTGGTTAACATACTATCTTTTCCTGCTGAGCGCAATGACCGGCATCTTATGTCTTGCAGGTGTGATAGCTTTCCTGATCATTCGTGGCATGGTGAAATGGCGCAGCTCACTGTTAAAGGCGCTCACAGTGTTTTCTATCGTTATTGTTGCCGCAATCTCCATTGGCATCATTATATTTATGCATAAGAATGTAAGTATGGTTATTGAGGTTCCTTCATCTACTCTTCAAGAAAGGACAGCCCTTGGCAACGATTACGAGCATCAATTTGATATGAATATGCGTGAAAACGGGCATCAGGTTTTTTATTTTCTTGCAGAAGATGAGTTACGCAAGGCCTGGAATGAGCGCAGCACTTTTGATTACGATGGTTCAGACAGGTCAGGTCAAAAGCTTCATGCCACGCTGTTCAGGTATATGGCATCATTGGGTCTGCGAAAAGACCGGGAGGGACTCGAAGCTCTGGGCGATGCCGATATTCTGGCCATCGAGCGGGGCACCCCAAACTACCTTTACACCCAATGGCCCACAAGTCTGGTCAGAATACACCAGACCGTATGGGAGGTTTACCAATACCGTCAAACAGGCAACCCTTCGGGACACACCTTTACACAGCGTCTTGAACTATGGAGAGGCAGCTTTGTTGCCTTCAGGGAAAAACCGGTTTTTGGCTGGGGCACAGGTGATATATTCATTGCCGTTGATTATGGCCTCAACAAGATCAACTCAAAAATGGATAACTACCATATGAAGCCCCACAATCAGTACCTGCTGTTTCTCTTGACACTCGGGGTTGCGGGATCACTGATCATATATGTATTGTATTTCCTTTATGCCAAAGAAACCAAAGCCTTCAGCCATCTGCCATTTAATGTGTTTGTAGTCGTTATGCTCGTGTCAATGATCGGCAATAACCCCATCGACGCTCAAACAGGGCAAACATTTTTCACATTTATCACCCTTGCTTTTGGGGTGTTGATGCATCAAAAAGATGGATAACTCCTCATCAGCCCCTCACCTATCTCGATCTCTATCGCATCTGATTTTTCAAAACCTGGCAGTTCAGGCCCGAGCAACTCAAATACGCTGTGGTTTGTGAAATGCGGACTTTTGTGTGCAAAATACACATAACCCCACTCGGGATAAAGAACATCACGGTGTTTTAGCGAGCGTATCCGTATAAAGCCAAAATCCTCCTTTCGGAAACGCGGAAAGGACCAATATAGGACGTCCTTCAACAAAACATCATACTTGACCACTTCATATTGTTTTGGAGAAGTATTGATGTTGATGGTTCCAAAGAAGCAGTTATCCAGCAATAAGCCTCTCTTTAAAAAGGCTTTTTTTTGTTTTCTGATGCTCCGGTTGGCCCCGCCCATGCCGCTTTGGTGTATTCCCTTTATGATCATCGTATTTTTTCTTTTGCTTTTTCAGAAATAAAATCATCAAGAGCCGCAACCATAGTCTCCATGGTGTAATGCTTGCGAACATGCATTTGGGCAGCCTGTGCCATTGTTGCAAATTTTTGTGGATTATCAAGCACTTCTTTAAGGGCCTCAGCAATAGCGGTGTGGCTTGCCGGAGGAATGACAAGTGCCAGTTTTCCGTCCAGGCTGAGCTCTGCAGCCCCGTTTACACCCGTCATTATTACGGGTTTGCCGTAAGCCATCGCCTCCATGGCAGCATTGGGCATCCCTTCAAGCAAGGAGGGGTGCAGGAACACATCGCAACCTTTCATATAAGGGGCAGGGTGATCCACATACCCGATAAAAACAATCATCTCTGCTACCCCTTTCCGCCTGGCCAGGTTTTCAAGCATTATCCGGTCTTTCCCATCTCCAAGGACGTGTACAAGCAGTTCAGGGTAATCATTTTTCAGCGTTTGCAGAGCATCAATAAGGTATGTATACCCTTTTTGAATGGCGTTCAGGCGCCCAACGCACAACACGATGCTTCGACCCGGGTGTCTTGCATGAAAATCAAATGCAGGAACATCATCGTCAACCAGCATTCCATTGTAAACAACCTTTATAAAGTTGTCATCCGGTAATGAATTGGCACGATATATATCCCTGATGGTATTCGTGTTGGTTACAAGACCATCTGCAAGCTTCCTGATCAGGAAAACGTGCTTGCGCAGGCTTTTTTGCGGTGGTGAACCACTCCGTACGATTACCGGCAGGCGACCTCCCCAGCGCGCGGCGAGGCCTGCCACGGCCAGGTCACGGCGTTTGCTGATAACCAAATCTATATCGTGCTTTTTGATATAATGCGAAAGTATTAATGCGTGGAAGATACTTATGTCACTAATTATATTGATATCGAATGTTTCGAGACCTTTCTCACCGGCTTTTTCAAGTAAAAGCGAATTTCCCTTGCCGGCCACAATACAATGATGGCCGACTTGCTGCAAACCTGAGGCAGCATTCACCACCCAGCGTTCGCCACCTCCATATTTTTTTCTGCCAATGGTATGCACAAATAGTATCCGCATCTCCGGTCACATGATTTGGTTTTGGGTCTAAACCTGTACGCCGTGTTCGCGCAAGGCCTCATTCAGGCTTGTTTTCCTGTCAGTGCTCTCCTTTCTTTTTCCAATGATGAGAGCACACGGCACATGATAAATACCGGCGGGAAACGTTTTAGGAATACTGCCGGGGATCACAACAGAACGTTCAGGGACTTCTCCACGGTATTCAACAGCCTCGCTTCCACTGACATCTATGATGCGTGTACTGCCTGTCAACACGACATTGGCGCCCAGCACAGCTTCTTTTCCTACACGCACGCCCTCCACAACAATGGAGCGCGACCCGATGAAGGCGTGGTCTTCAATAATGACAGGAGCTGCCTGAACCGGTTCCAGCACCCCACCGATGCCGACACCGCCGCTGAGATGTACGCCTTTTCCAATCTGAGCGCAGCTGCCAACGGTAGCCCAGGTGTCAACCATACAGCCCGAATCCACATAAGCGCCAATATTCACATACGACGGCATCATCACCACATCCCTGGCTAAAAATGCCCCATAACGTGCAATGGCATGAGGAACAACCCTGACTCCTAATTCTTTATAATTCCTCTTTAAT
>SLDN01000026.1 GCA_007125275.1 Bacteroidales bacterium
GTGGAGGAGGTTGCTGACAGAACTACCGCCAATGCACGCAAGCTTTTTAAGGTGTAACCTAAGCCGTCAGCTAAAGCAGTGGGCAATGAATATGGTGCTCAAATTTAGGTTCATTCGTCTCCCAATGTTATTCCCGCATTATGGCCACCGTTTTTTCGCGGGGGTTCGGCACTCGAAATGGCGTGGTATTTGTGAAGGCGGGGTTTTTGGGGAATGTTTATCATAAGGTCGGATGCCCGGCATCATTCCTTTTTTGTAACTTTGTAGATGAAAAACTGCCTGCTTAAGGGCGATTAATTTTGAGGTATAATGGACATTGCAGACCGATATATCCGCAACGAACAGATGCTGAGCCATGAGGAAAATCTCCGTTTGCGCACCTTCAGGGTTGCAGTAGTTGGCTGCGGCGGGCTTGGCGGGCATATCATTGAGATGCTGGCGCGAATGGGCATAGGGCACATAACCGCTATAGATGGAGATGTGTTTGAACCGCATAATCTGAACCGGCAACTCTTTTCCCTGCCTTCCAACCTTGGCATGCCCAAGGCTCAGGAGGCAAAAAAGCGTATTGCCCTGGTAAACCCTGATGTAAAGGTGGTGGCGGTTCAGCAGATGCTGGACGAGGCCAACGCGGAAGAGCTGCTGCAGGGTCACGATATCGTATGCGACGCGCTGGATAATGTAACTACGCGCAAAATTGTTGCAAGGGCTGCCGCCAGGCTGAACATGCCGATGGTTTTTGCTGCCATAGCCGGCTGGTATGCACAAATTGGCACCATCATGCCCGGCAACGATCTGCTTGACAAGATATACCCCGAAGGTGTTGATAAGGGTGCGGAAACCCGCCTCGGCAACCCGGCTTTTACTCCGGCACTGGCAGCATCACTGCAGCTTGCAGAGACCATTAAAGTCCTTCTCAAAAAACAAGGGGTGCTGAAAAATAAATTATTGGTCATTGACACCCTCGAGCATCAATATGAAGTAATACCCTTTGAGTAAAAAATATTGGATTACGCGGTGGTTGGTTCTTCCATCAGTTCTGTATTCAATTGAACAGATGGAGTTTGTTAATTAAAATTTAAGAAGGTGTGACAGCCTTTGACACATAAGAAATGATTGTTTTATGGTTGGTTTTGAAGAAGCATTAAGTTTAATCCTGACTGACGCAAGGCTGTCAGGTGTTGAGCGTGTCGGTTTCAATGATGCCTTGCACCGGGTGTTGGCCGAAGATATTTGCTCGGATGTGGATATGCCTCCTTTCAATAAAGCTGCCATGGACGGTTTTGCCTGCCGGCGTGCTGATCTGTATGATGAAATGCAGGTTGTGGAGACCATTGCCGCCGGTGCTATTGCTAAGCGAGCAGTGGGGCAGGGGCAATGCATCCGGATCATGACGGGTGCCAGGGTGCCTGAAGGTGCTGATACCGTCATCATGGTTGAGCAGACTGAAGAGGTTGCCCCTGAGTGTATCCGCTTTACAGGCAGTAAAACAGCACCCAATATCGCAATAAAAGCTGAAGATGTACGTATTGGTGATGTTGTGCTGAGAAAGGGGATGTTCATCAAGCCTCAGCATATCGCCATACTGTCGGCTGTAGGTGCGATTGCGCCTTTGGTGGCTAAACAGCCGCGTGTGGCCGTTCTTTCCACTGGCGACGAGTTGGTGGAGCCCACTGAAGTACCGGGGCCGGGAATGATCCGTAACAGCAATGGCTTTCAGCTCACCGCACAGGTAAAGGCCACTCACTGCATCCCCAACTACATGGGGATTGTTCCCGATGATGAGCAGGCTACCGATGAGGCCATCAGCAAAGCATTGGCAGAAAATGACGTGGTGATACTTAGCGGCGGGGTGTCGATGGGGACATTTGACTTTGTGCCGAAGATCATGAAAAAAAACAAGGTGGAGATCGTCTTCCAAAAGGTAGCTGTGAAGCCCGGTCGGCCAACGGTGTTTGGCCGAACTGACAAGGCTGCCATTTTTGGATTGCCCGGCAATCCGGTGTCTTCGTTCATTAATTTTGAAACCTTTGTAAAGCCTTTGTTGTTTAAAATGATGGGACATCAATACATCCCGCTGGAGGTAAAAGTGCCGCTGGCCGTTTCATTTAAGAGAAAGAAAGCCGACCGGCGTGAGTTTTTGCCTGTGCACATTGACCCGGCTACCGGTGCAGCCACACCTGTGCAATACCACGGATCGGCGCATATCCACGCCATCAGCCTTGCACAGGGCCTGATGAATATCCCGGCCGGAGTTTTTGAACTGGAAAAAGGAGCATTGACAGATGTTAGACCGATATAGTAGAGAAATCAGTTACCTGCGCATATCTGTAACCGACCGTTGCAACCTGCGCTGTCACTATTGTATGCCGGAAAAAAATCCGGCGATGCTAAAGCATAGTGACATCCTCACTTTTGAGGAGATACAGCAAGTTGTTTCCGTTGCAGTGCCCTTAGGCATTACAAAAATCAGACTGACGGGCGGTGAGCCGCTGGTGCGCAAAGACATCATCAAGCTGGTGTCGATGATTGCAAGTGTTGAAGATGTTCAGGATCTTGCCATGACGACCAATGCCACTTTGCTTGAAAAGTTTGCATCGCCGTTGGCAAAAGCCGGGTTGCATCGTATCAATGTCAGTCTTGACACTACCGATGCTGATAAGTTCAGGCTAATTACCCGCGGCGGCGACATCAACAAGGTGTATCGTGGCATTGCTGCAGCAAAGGAAGCGGGATTGCATCCCATCAAGATTAACTGTGTGGTTAAGGGTGATGACAGGCAGGATGCTGAAAGAGTCAAAGAGTTTGGTCTTCAGGAAGGGCTGGAGGTCCGTTTTATCAGCGAGATGGATTTGCAGAGCGGGCATTTTGGCATTGTGGAGGGAGGCAGCGGTGGCGACTGCAGGCAGTGCAACCGCTTGCGCCTCACCAGCAACGGAAAAATAAAACCGTGTCTGTTCTCCGATCTGGAATACGATATCCGTGAGCTGGGCATAGAAAAGGCCATCAGCTCCGCGCTGGAGAACAAGCCAGTTAAGGGCACAGTGAATATGATGAACGCATTTCATAATATTGGAGGCTGATTATCGATTGGCGATTATCGATTATCGATTGTCGATGATTGATTGACCGGTTGTCTGTAAAAACAAGGCATGCCTTGACTCTACAAAAATATTAACATATGAAACTAACACACATTGACCAGGATGGCAAGGCGCGCATGGTGGATGTCGGTGACAAACCGATGCAGCAACGCACAGCTGTTGCCAGGGGTTTTATTGCGGTGCAACCCGCAACCTTGCAATTGATAAGGGATAACGGACTTAAAAAAGGGGACGTGCTTACGGTGGCAGAGATTGCCGGAATACAGGCGGCTAAACGCACTGCCGAACTCATTCCTCTGTGTCACTCATTGCAGTTAAGCAAAGTGTCGGTTGAAACGGTATTGCATGACTTACATGACAGGCAGGGCGTTGAGGTGCGTGCTACTGCTAAGTGCCAGGGGCAAACCGGCGTGGAGATGGAAGCGCTGACGGCAGCCTCTGTGGCCTTGCTGACCATTTATGATATGTGTAAGGCAGTTGACAAGGAGATGGTCATTGAAAACATTCATTTGGTTGAGAAGAAAAAAATATAAAAATGAAAATAGAGATATTATCGGTAAATGTGTCCGAGAAAAAAGGCACCGTTAAGAAGGCTGTTGATGAAATAACCCTGAACCACCTTGGTGTGATGGATGATGCACATGCCGGTCATTGGCATCGCCAGGTGAGCTTGCTGGGCAAGGAGAGTGTAGATCGTTTTTCTGCGCAGGCCGGGCGGCCAATTGCCTATGGGGAGTTTGCCGAAAACCTGACTACTGAAGGCGTTGAGCTTTTCAAAACCTCACCGCTGGATCGTTTTGTCGGTGAAAATGTAGAGCTGGAGGTCACACAGATTGGCAAGCAATGCCACGGGTCAGCCTGTGCCATCTTCAGGGAGGTGGGCAATTGTGTGATGCCAAAAGAGGGCATATTTGCCAGGGTTATCCGTCAGGGCTCGTTAAAGCCCGGCGAAACCCTGGAGTATAAACCGAGGATATTGCGTTTTCATGTTGTAACCCTTAGCGACAGGGCCAGCAAAGGCCACTATGCTGACCGCAGCGGCCCCCGGATTATCGAAATTCTCGAAAGTTATTTTGATAAGTTGCCAAGGAATATTGAGGTTGCCCATTCCATTATCCCCGATGATGCTTCCAGCCTCAGTGTGCTGATTGAGAAAAGCACCTATGACGATGTCGATATTATTATTACCACAGGAGGCACGGGCATTGGCCCGCGGGATGTAACGATAGAAACTGTTAAGCCAATGCTTGACAAAGAGATCCCCGGCATCATGGAGATGATCAGGGTCAAATATGGCGAGCAAAAACCAAATGCGTTGTTGAGCCGGGGTGTGGCCGGACTCATTGGCAATACCCTGGTATATACTTTACCCGGCAGCGTTAAAGCCGTTAATGAGTATATGGAAGAGATACTTAAAACAATGGAGCACCTCGTTTATATGCGATACGGCCTTGATGTTCACTAAAAAAAAACAGCAGCCTTATTGCAAAGCTGCTGTTGGGGAAGAACTACTGCCTGTTTACCTGGGAGTCAATCTGCCTTATCTCAATAACGATGTCAGCATCTCTTTTGCCGTCCATCTGTGAGGTTCTTGCTTATAACGAAAATTACAAATTGAAAAAATGTGTTTGCAGGGTTAATTGTTTTATGACTTATACCATAAAAGCTGCAAAAATGTTTCGTTTCGAAGTTTATTTCTAAAATAGTCCTGTGATATTTCCATCATTGTCAATGTCGATTTTTTCGGCAGATGGCAGCGACGGCAGCCCGGGCATACGCATAATGGTACCCGCAATCGGGATGAGGAATCCTGCCCCGGCAGCAACTTCAAATTCCCTGATTTTCACAGTGAAGTTTTCAGGTCGTCCAAGCTTATACTGGTCGTCGGAAAGCGACTTTTGCGTTTTTGCAACACATACAGGAAGCTTGTCAAGACCAATCTTTTTAAACTGTGCCATCTGGGCTTTTGCTTTAACAGTATATTCTACATGGTCAGCGCCATACATCTTGGTGGCAATGGTATGCAGTTTCTTTTCGATATCCCAGCTGAAGTCATACAAGGGCTTAAAGCAGGTCGTGCAGCTTTCTGCAGCTTCTTTGACCAGTTCAGCCAGCTCGATGGCGCCCTCGCCACCTTTTTCCCAGCCTTCGTAAACGGCAGCCTTGACACCCAACTCTTCACAGCGTTGCTTGACAATGTTTATCTCTTCGTCAGTGTCGGTGTAGAACTTATTGATGGCAACCACCGGCTTAAGGTTGAAGTGCTTGATGTTTTCGATGTGTTTTTCGAGGTTGGCAAGTCCTTTTGAAACGGCTTCTGCGTTTGGCTCTTTCAGTGAAGAGAGTTTCGCACCACCGTGGTATTTTAGCGCCCTGATGGTGGCTACTATGACTGAAGCATTGGGCGACAAACCGCCGTACTGACATTTGATATTCAGGAATTTCTCAGCGCCCAGCTCGGAGGCAAAACCGGCTTCTGTTACAACATAGTCGGACAGTGATAAGCCCATTTTTGTGGCGATGAGGGTGTTGGTACCCTGGGCAATGTTTGCAAAGGGGCCGCCGTGCACGATGGCCGGGTTCCCTTCGATGGTCTGCACGAGGTTGGGCATGATGGCATACTTCATCAGTGCGGCCATTGCTCCCTGGGCATTGAAATCTTTGGCATACACTGGTTGATCATCATAGGTGAAGCCTACCAGGATTTTGCCGAAGCGCTTTTTGAGGTCTTCGATGTCTTTGGCCAGACAGAGTGCCGCCATGATCTCTGATGCGGCCGTGATGTCGAAGCCCGTTTCGCGCGGTATCCCTTGTTTTGGACCGCCCATGCCAATGATGATGTTGCGGAGGGCGCGTTCGTTCATGTCGATAACCCGCTTCCAAACGATTTTGCGGGGATCCAGATTGAGCGAATTGTTTTTGCTTTGAAGATGATTGTCAACCAAAGCAGCTAGCAGGTTGTGCGTTTTTTCAACAGCGGCAAGGTCACCGGTGAAGTGCAGGTTGATGTCTTCCATTGGAAGCACCTGGGCATAACCCCCGCCCGCAGCACCACCCTTGATGCCAAATACAGGGCCCAGCGAAGGCTCCCTTATTACTACACTGGTTTTTACACCAATGCGGTTCAAACCTTCAGTCAAACCTATCGAAGTCGTTGTTTTGCCTTCGCCGGCAGGCGTTGGCGTGATGGCAGTGACCAAAACAAGCTTCTTTTTTTGGATTTCCTTGTCGTTGATCAGACGCAAAGGCAGCTTGGCAATATGCTTTCCATACATGTAAAGGTCAGACTCGGCCAAGCCAAGCTTAGCTGCTATTTCAGTAATTGGCCGCATCGTGGCAGCCTTGGCAATATCCAGATCAGTCTTCATAACTATAATATTTTAATGAGTTTGGTGAATTGAATTAGAAGTTTTCTTATAAAACCAGCAAAAACAGTGTTTTGTTTAATTAACTGTTTTATTTGATGCGATTACGCGATAATGCACACCATTCTGATGCAGCAAATAAATGTTCCGGTAAGACTTAAAGTACGGATGGAACACCTGCTGATATCAGAACGGAAACACATCAACACCAATCCTGAAAAAGGGGTTGTTGAAATATACTGTGCTGTTTTGATGGATGTTATAAAGAAACACCAGGTTGAGGTTGACACGTCGTGACACAGGTGCAGCATACCCCAGGCCAATAAAATAATTGTCTTCGCTATTCTTTGCAAATCTATCCGGTGAGTCACTGCTTTGACGAATACGCAATTGCAGGCGCTCATACTCTGTTTGTACAAAAATGTCATTGATCACCCTGAACCTTACAAAAGCACCGCCGCCATATACGTGAGTAGTATGCGACCGCTGGCCCCAAATTGCAGAGTATTGGTAGTTGCTGCTGATGCCCGCTGAGAGCCTGTTTGTAATCAGGTAGCCTGTGTGGGTGTGCAGGCTTAAGGTTGTGAGAAAATCAAAATGCGCACCCAAATATCCTCCAACGAAAATCCGCTCCACAGGAGTCATCAGCCGCACATTCCTCTCTTCAGCTGAAACAGTGCCGTGGTTAAAAATCATCATTGTAACAAATAAGCACAGCAGCTTAGCTCGTATAAATCGTATGCTGCGTAATGCAGGTAGCATTCTTTTCATATGTTTATAATTTCGTAACTATATGTTATTTAGTTATTTGTGATTGTGTTTAAGCTGCCCCTTCAATTGTCAATTATCAATCAGCAATCATCAACCATCAATCATCAATCATCAATCATCAATCATCAATCAGTAATTAGTAACCATCAATTAGTAACCATCAATTAGAAACCATCAATTAGTAACCCTGGAGTGCTTTCGCCATTGCCCCGGCTTTCA
>SLDN01000202.1 GCA_007125275.1 Bacteroidales bacterium
CCATGGAGATCACGAATTCGCGGATGGCACCGGAAGCATTGGTTTCCTGGTGTTGCATCACATTTCCATTGGGCATATCTACAAAGAAACCTTCAACATCGTCCTTGCCGAGCAGCCATGTATCCCATGCCAGGCCTGTGGAAAAGTCGTTGAGTCTGTCTACGCTTCCTTCTATCCGGGCTTCTTCAAGTATGCCGGTCATAAAGGAGTTGTTGGGATTAAATCCGCGGGCGATCCACCTGTCGTTGTAGTTGTTGTGCCGGTTGATGCCGAAGCCGAAGTTAACAAATTTCCATCCGCCTTCTTCGCCAGGGTTTGATGTGGGTATGGTCATTACAACGCCAATGTTGTTGAGGTTGAAGTTATACTTCATGTCATCTTCAAAGTTGTTGAAGTATCGTGTTTCGACCCGGCTATAATTTAAGGAGGGTGTAATTGTTATTTCAGATCCTCTGTAGACGCCTATTCCGGCGGGGTTGATGCTGAGCGAGGCAAAGTCGCCGCCCAGGGCGCCAAATGCACCGCCCATTGCGGCAAAGCGTGCTGTTCCGCCCGGGATCAGATGGGAGTACCGCAGGGCATCTGTTTCGTTTTGTGCATACACAAAGCTGCCAATCATTAAAGCTATAATCAGTGCTATGGAATGTTTTTTCATTGTTTACGGCTTTTGTGGTGGTGGGTTGAACAAAAAACCTCCCGGCAATAACCGGTAATTGTTGCCGGGAGGTGTGTTATCTATGGTGATATTGCTTTTTTATCTGTTACGGCCGCCGCTTGATGAGCTTCGGCTGCTGCTGGAGCTGCTGGAGCTGCTGCGTGCAGGTGTGGAACTACCTCTTGAAGGCGTGCTTCTGGCCGGGCTGGCAGTGCTTCTTGGCGGCGTGCTTCTGGCCGGGGCAGCGGTACTGCGCGGGGGTGTTGTTCTCGCCGGGCTGGTGGTCGACCGTGATGGTTGCCTGCTGGGCGGAGGCGTGTAGCTTGGCTGGCCTCTGTCTGTCCGTGTGGGCTGTGCTGCCGGCCTTTGCGGTTGCTGGGCAGGACGCTGCTGTGGTGCAGTTTGTTCGCGTGACGGCCTTGTTTCGGCAGGCGGCCTGGTCGTTGTTTGTGCCGGTCTGGTTCTCTGTGGAGAGCTGGGCTGCTGATAGCTTGGCGAAGTATACGTCCGGGGCATGGTATAGTTTGTACTGCGATCCGGAGTCTGTCGGTCAGGACTGGCCTGTTGCGGCCGGCTGTAGCGCGGCTCGGTGGACCTGTCATACCTTTCACGGGCGGGGGTCTGGTAGCTTTCTATGCTGCGGCCGGGCTGATAGGCCTCTCTGCTTTGCTGTTCGTCGGCAAGTTCACGTACCCTTTCGTGCGCCCTTGCTTCTGCCGGACGCTGGCTTGTGACATCTGCAGATTCTCTGCCGGACGCTTGTGGCGCGGCAGTTACCCTGTGATCGGTAGCGTCAGCAATAATTTCTCTGCGGCCATCTTCATTGACGGTGGTCCTTGCCTCAAAACGCTCTGCAAAGCTTTCTCTTGAAGCAGCGCTTTCAGTATAACGACCCGTGGATGAGCGATCTACGGTGCTGCCCATCGAGCCTCGCGGACCATAGTGGTAGTTGCTGCCGTCGTGACTGTTGTAGTTGTAGTTGTAGTGCCCCCAGTATCCATATCCATAAGGGTTATACATTCCGGCATAATATCCGGCATGATATCCGGCCCAGTATGAGCTTCCCCAATATCCGAAAGGATGAAAGCCCCTGTGCCAGAAGAAAGGATTCCAATACCAGCTGCTATACCAGGGGGAGAATGCAAAATATCCCGGGTAGTAGTAAGGCATGGCTCCGTATCCCATATAGATGCTTACACCATAATAATGTGGGTTGTGCATGTAGAAATACATGTTGGTAAAGAAAGGATCGTAGTATCCGAAAGAGGCATAAGGCCTGTGGAACCTTCTGATCCTTGAGGAGTAGGCAAAATCGTAATAGTCGCCGTAGTAATAGTTGTTGTTGATCACAACATTGCCGTCCTCATCATAATAGTATTCGGTTGTGTCGTTAACAGGCTGATCGCCTGCATAATGATAAGCATTGCCTTCATAGGCGGTGGTTTCATGTTCCACGTAAGTGCCGGAAACGGGCTGGCTGTAGCTTGCCGTTTCATTGACCACCTCTACGGTCTTGCCTCCTTCAGGGTGGCTGAGCTGACTTGTTTCACCGCCCCTTGCTGTTTGCGGGATGTAATAAATGTCATCAGTGGTGGTGGTTTTATAAGCTGATGAGCATCCTGCAATGGCAAACATCATAATGATTGCGAAAAACTTAAACAGGGATTTCATGACTCTTCCTCCTTGGTTGTATGATTTGGTTTTTACAAAGTTAATCATTGTTAGCGGGTTTTTTGTTAAATTTGCCCGTTTTAATCCTATTAAACAATTGCACAAATATTATACCAAAAGGTGTTATGGCTAAAGATTTTTCAACAAGAGAAGAGAATTATTCCAAGTGGTACAACGATATTGTACAGCGTGCAGAGCTGGCTGAAAACTCGGCTGTGCGTGGATGCATGGTTATTAAACCTTATGGATATGCCATATGGGAGAAGATGCAGGCTGCACTTGACAAGATGTTTAAAGACACCGGGCATTCAAATGCCTATTTTCCGCTGTTCATACCAAAGTCATTTTTCAGCAAGGAGGCTGCCCATGTCGAGGGTTTTGCCAAGGAATGTGCCATCGTCACCCATTATCGTTTAAAAAATGACCCTGATGGCAAGGGTGTTGTCGTTGATGAAGATGCGAAGCTGGAAGAAGAGCTGATTATCCGGCCCACCTCTGAAACCATTATCTGGGACACTTATCGCAAATGGGTGCAGTCGTACCGCGACCTGCCCATACTGGTGAATCAATGGGCCAATGTGGTGCGCTGGGAAATGCGCACCAGGATGTTCTTGCGCACAGCTGAATTTTTGTGGCAGGAAGGACATACCGCGCATGCTACGAAAGAGGAGGCATTGCAGGAAACCTATCAGATGCTCGACGTCTATGCTGATTTTGCTGAAAACTTCATGGCGATCCCGGTGCTGAAAGGCATCAAATCAGAGAATGAGCGCTTTGCCGGTGCGCTGGAGACCTTTTGCATTGAGGCTTTGATGCAGGATGGCAAGGCACTGCAGGCCGGTACCTCGCATTTCCTCGGACAAAATTTTGCCAAAGCCTTTGACGTGAAGTTTACCAGCAAGGAAGGAAAGCTCGAATATGTGTGGGCCACATCCTGGGGCGTGTCTACGCGTTTGGTTGGCGCTCTCATCATGGCCCACTCTGACGACCATGGGTTGGTGCTGCCCCCGAAGCTTGCCCCCATACAGGCCGTTATCGTTCCCATCTACAAAAACAAAGAGCAATATGACCTGGTGTGCAGCAAGGCGCGCGACATCAAAGCCAACCTGGAAAAACGAGGCATCATTGTTAAGTTTGACGACAGGGATACCCACAAGCCCGGCTGGAAATTCAATGAATACGAGTTTAAAGGCGTCCCGGTGCGGATTGCCATTGGGCCTCGTGATGTGGAAAACGGCACCGTAGAGGTAGCACGCCGTGATACGCTTACCAAAGAGGTGGTTGGTGTAGACCAGGTCGGCGAAACAGTCTCTGCTTTGCTGGAGGATATACAGCACACACTATTTCAGCGTGCCTCAGCGTTTAGAAAAGAAAACACCCGCAGCGCCGACTCCTGGGAAGAGTTTACGGCATTGCTCGATGACAAGGGTGGTTTCATCATGGCCCACTGGGATGGCACCGCTGAAACAGAACAGAAAATAAAAGAAGAAACAAAGGCAACCATACGCTGCATCCCGCTGGATGATGTCAAAGAACCCGGGAAGTGTATCTTTTCGGGCAAACCGTCAGAACGCCGTGTGGTGTTTGCAAGAGCTTACTAATTCAAAAATGAAGAAATCTTTATTATTCGCCGCAACATTGATGTTCTTGTGCCTGCATGCTGTGTCGGGCACTGAGCGGGAAAAGCCGCACGCCCCCGCGCTTCCTTTTGGTACGCTTGTGCCGGGCACACTCGGCATCGACTCACTGTATAACGATAGCCTCTACCTGGACAATGTGCCGGAAGAGCTGCATCCGTTGGTATGGGATAATGTAATTCAGAATGAGTTGATTGCATTCCTTTTGCAGTCGCACCGGAACGTAATGATGGAAAAGCGGGGCATCCCCGGCTTCAGGGTGCACCTTTACATGGATTCGGGCAACAGGGCCAGGCTCAACACGCAGCGCGAGCAGGCTGATTATGAAGAATTATATCCCGACCGCCAGTCGTACATCATTTATGAAGAGCCATACTTCAAACTGCGTGCGGGCGATTTCCGTACGAGGCTGGATGCCCGGCGGTTTCTGGAAGAGATCCGCCGGGATTACCCTGCCGCATATATCGTGGTTGACATGATCAACTATCCGGATCTTGATTAGTTCCTGTCAATCGCATTCAGGTCTTCAAAGGCCTGCTTCAGACGCTCCCGCATGCTTTCTTCACCTTTTCTCAACCATGCCCGCGGGTCATAAAATTTCTTGTTGGGCTTGTCATCGCCATCAGGGTTGCCAATCTGCCCCTGCAGGTAGCCTTCATTTTTCTTGTAGAAGTTTTTAACACCATCCCAGTATGCCCATTGGGTGTCGGTGTCAATATTCATTTTGATGACGCCGTAGGAGATGGCTTCGCGGATTTCTTGCTGTGTGGAGCCGCTGCCGCCGTGGAAGACGAAGTTTACCGGGTTGTTTACCGTGTTGAAGAGCTTTTTGATATGCTCCTGCGAGTTTTTCAGGATCACGGGCTGCAGCTGCACGTTTCCAGGCTTATAAACACCGTGGACATTGCCGAAGGCAGCAGCTATCGTAAACTGATCCGAAACTTCCATAAGCTGTTTGTACATCTCTGCAACCTCCTCAGGCTGTGTATAAAGCTTTGAACTGTCGATGCCCGTATTGTCGACGCCGTCTTCTTCGCCGCCGGTAACGCCCAGCTCTACCTCCAGGCTGATCCCAATTTTGTGCATGCGTTCCAGGTAGCGACGGCTAATGCTGATGTTGTCCTCAAGGCTCTCTTCCGAAAGGTCAAGCATGTGTGAGCTGAAGAGGGGTTTGCCGGTGCTGCTGAAATGTTCCTCGTTGGCGTCCATCAGCCCGTCAATCCAGGGCAAAAGCTTTTTGGCGGCATGGTCGGTGTGCATGATCACGCGCACGCCATACTCCCGGGCCATCAGATGCACGTGGCGGGCACCCGATACAGCACCCATGATGGCAGCACGCTGCCCATCGTTGGAAAGCGACTTGCCACCGAAAAAGTGTGCCCCACCGTTCGAAAACTGGATGATCACCGGTGAATTTACATCACGGGCAGTCTCCAATACTGCATTGATGGTGTTGGTGCCAATGACATTAATGGCAGGCAATGCGAATTTGTGCTCCTTCGCAACCCGGAATAGCTCTTTTGCACTTTCTCCCGACAATACGCCGGGCTCAATGTGCTTCAATAAATTTGCTGACATTATTTTACTGTTTTTTTGTTGTTTTTATTTATTTGTGCTTTCAAAGGTAAAAAAAAATCGCCACCCGGCAGCAATAAATCAAAGCTTGTGCGTTAGTTGTTCATTGGAGGGTGATGTTTCGCAGATGCCGGCGGCAAAGCATCTGGCCGGTTATCACACCAATGGTGGCCGGATTATGGAAAATGTGTGTATTTTTGCAAAGCCAAAGAAGAGACAAATTTTTAAAAATGTATAATAGTCGCTGATGATGAAGCAATTGAAAAGAGAAAGAGTGGTTGACCTGCTTAAGGGAGACACCGGGCATTTGCTGGAAAAAGAGATTAATGTAAAAGGATGGGTGCGCACCCGTCGCGGAAACAAAAACGTGGCCTTTATTGCTCTGAATGATGGGTCGCTGATTCACAACATTCAGGTTGTGGTTGATGTGAATGCCTATGATAATGACGAGCTGTTGCGCAAAATCACCACCGGAGCCTGCATATCGGTCAACGGCAAACTTGTTGAATCGCAGGGCAAAGGGCAAAGTGTTGAGATACAGGCTTCAGAATTAGAAGTATATGGTGAAGCGGATCCTGAAAAATATCCATTGCAGAAAAAGGGCCATACCTTGGAGTTTCTGCGTGAGATCGCCCACCTGAGACCCCGCACCAACACCTTCGGTGCTGTGTTTCGCCTGCGCCATGCGCTGTCGTTCGCTATTCACAAGTTCTTCAACGACAATGGGTTCTATTATTTACATACACCAATCATCACCGGCTCTGATGCCGAAGGTGCCGGCGCGATGTTCAGGGTTACCACCCTTGATCTGAAAGACATCCCACGCACCAAAGAGGGTGAGGTTGACTACAGCAGGGATTTTTTCGGCAAGGAAACGAACCTTACCGTATCCGGGCAGCTTGAGGGAGAGCTCGGAGCATTGGCGCTGTCGAATATTTATACCTTCGGGCCCACGTTCAGGGCAGAGAACTCCAACACCTCCAGACACCTGTCTGAGTTCTGGATGATAGAACCCGAAATGGCGTTTCATGACATCACAGACAATATGGATCTGGCGGAAACCTTTCTCAAATACCTTATTTCATATTTGCTCGAAAACTGTGAGGACGACTTATTGTTTCTGCAAAAGCTTTATGATGATGGGCTGATTGACAGGTTAAAGCATATTTGTGACAATACCTTTGAGCGTCTCACCTACACGGAGGCGATTGAGATACTGGAAGCATCGGGGCAGAAGTTTGAGTTTCCGGTGAGCTGGGGCGTTGACCTGCAATCGGAGCACGAGCGCTACCTTGTTGAAAAACACTTCAGCAAGCCTGTGATTCTTACGGACTATCCCCGTGACATCAAGGCCTTTTACATGAAGCTGAATGACGATGGCAAAACGGTGCGCGCCATGGATGTGTTGTTTCCAAAGATCGGGGAGATCATCGGTGGTTCGCAGCGCGAGGAGGATTATGACAAGCTTTTTGGTCGCATTAAAGAAATGGGAATCCACGAAGAGGATGTGTGGTGGTATTTGGAGACCCGCCGGTATGGTACAGCTCCTCATAGTGGCTTTGGGCTTGGTTTTGAGAGACTTATGTTGTTTGTTACCGGGATGGGAAACATCCGTGACGTGATCCCTTTTCCACGATCACCGCTAAACGCCGACTTTTAGACGGGCATCCCCGTGAAAAACAACATAATGAATGGTTTTTTCACCGTTTATTGACACATTATTTGTATATTTGAGTGTAAGCCGGAACACCATCCGGAGATGATCAGAGCTTTAGAGATCAGTAGTTTATAAATACCTGGTGATATGCTTAAACAGAGGCTACAGCAAAAGTTAATGCAAAAGTTGTCGCCGCAACAGATACAGCTAATGAAACTGTTGCAGGTGCCGGCCCTCTTGCTCGATCAGCGCATCAAA
>SLDN01000222.1 GCA_007125275.1 Bacteroidales bacterium
GCCCAGCAAGGAAACCAAAGACAGAGAGAAAGTCAGCAGCAAACTGTATATTTCACACTGGCGCAAATTCTTGCTCAAAACCCCTTATTTCAATTACCTGGAATGGCTCGAAGCACTTGGCATTGAAAACAAACAAGCCATCATCAATGCCGAAGATTGTAACGACATCATTAGATTGCTGGGGCTGAAATCATACGAAAGCCCTTACAAGGTCGTGATCATCTATATTGTGGAAAAGCTGTTTTATGCTGCTGCACCCAAGCTACTGAAAATCGTGGAGGAACCCCCGGACAACACCCTTTTCCTGATGATTTCAGAGAACAAGGACCGCATCATCAATACCATTTTGTCGCGCACCCAGCAACTGAAAGTGCCTTTGCCACAAGAGAGCCGGATCCGTCAGGCCTTGATTGAAAAACATGGCCTCGATGAGAGCAAGGCCGGGCAGATTGCCTTTTTGTCGGGTGGAGACATCACGCAAGCCATCAGAATGCTTGATGATGATGAAGAAATGGCAGATTTCAACGCCTTCAGGGAGTGGATGCGGTATTGTTATCTGAAAGATACGGCGAAAATCCTGAAATGGGTGGAAAAGACAGCAACGGCGGGACGGGAAAAGCAAAAGTCCTTCTTTCAGTTCGGACTCAAAATGTTCAGGTTATCATTGGTCAACAATTACAGCGCCAAAGACCTGATACGCCTGGATGAGGAGCAGCAAAACTTCCTTGACGGCTTCTCGCCATTCATCAATCACAACAATGCATTAAAAATTGTGGAGGCCTTTAATCAAGCCATCCTGCATCTTGAAAGGAATGCCAATCCCAAAATTTTATTTGCGGACCTTTCATTTAATTTGAGTCGGTTGATGCACATAAAGGCATCCTGAAATCAGAGATTTTATTAACTTTGTAAGTTATAAAAAAAGCATTTTGGAAAAGAACAATCAGCAAGCATTTTTATCGAGGGGGTGCATTTGTGCCCCGCAGCCGCACACCCGTCAACTCGATGTTTACAGGCACTCGTGCAACAAACTCGACGCTTTCGACTGGCTGAAAAACATCAGCCCTTCTGATGTATACCCTGCCAATGACGTTGTGGAAGTCCGCTTTAAAAACAGTCGCAAGGAGTTTTTCAGCGCTGCTGTTGACCTCGAGCTTGACACCGGCGACATCGTGGCAGTGGAGGCATCCCCCGGCCACGACATCGGCATCATCACACTTACAGGTGAGGTGGTCAGGCTCCAGATGAAAAGCAAGGGTGTCAACGCTGCCGGCACTGAATTCAAAAAGGTGTATCGCAAAGCAAAGGTTTCCGACATTGAGAAATGGGTAACTGCTGTCAAGCAGGAAGACAGCACCATGTTCAGGTCTCGTGAGATTGCCTCATCTCTGAACCTTGATATGAAGATCAGCGATGTGGAGTACCAGGGTGATCGCACCAAGGCCATTTTTTATTACACTGCAGAGGACAGGGTAGACTTCCGTGAGCTCATCCGGGTGCTGGCAGATGCTTTCGGCGTGCGCATCGAGATGCGCCAGATAGGCATGCGCCAGGAGGCAAGCCGCCTGGGTGGCATTGGATCCTGCGGCAGGGAGCTGTGCTGTTCCACCTGGCTCACCAGGTTCAAGTCGGTGTCAACCAACAGCGCACGGACACAGCAGCTTTCACTCAACCCACAAAAGCTGGCCGGGCAGTGTAGCAAACTGAAGTGCTGCATCAATTACGAAAATGCCTGCTACGAAGATATCCTGAAAGACTTCCCGGACACAGGCAAGCTGCTGGCAACAAAAAAAGGCATCGCCATCTTCCAGAAAATGGACGTACTGAACCGGCTCATTGGTTACGAGTACAAGGGAACCCCCGGAAAGATCATTATGGTACCCGCTGACAGGGCGAAAGAAATCATAGCCATGAATGAGGCGAACAAAAAACCGGATGAGCTGCTGGATGAAACAATGATATCTGATATCCCGGACGATGACAACAACAACACCCAAAACACGGGACTTGAAGACAGCCTGACACGCTTTGATAAACCGCAAAAAAAATCCAGGGGCAAACGACGCAAAAGAAGACCCAGAGACCTTGACAAAACACAAAGACCCCCACAATAATAAGACCCCAGGCTTATGACACCTGCCAGGCGTAAATACATTTTTCTGCTGTTCGGAGGCTTGGCTTTGTTGTGGGCCTGTCAGAACTCCGTCGTTTACCAGGAGCAAAAGGCAATACCTGCTGAAGGCTGGCATCATCAGGAACACCTGCTGTTTGAAACAACCATCCACGACACCCTCTCCCTGCACAAACTATACCTCGACATCAGAAATACAACAGACTATGCATACAGCAATCTTTTTCTTTTTCTGGACATAGAGTTTCCCGATGGCCGCATCTATCGTGACACCATTGAGTGCACCCTGGCTGACAGGCGCGGGCAATGGACCGGCAGCGGGTTCGGGCGCATCAGGTTCAACCGCTTTCTTTTCCGCGATGATGTATGGTTTCCGGCTGAAGGAACATATACCTTCAGGATACATCACGGAATGCGGGAAGATACCTTGCAGGGCATTGCTGATACCGGCATCCGCATTGAAAGAAAATAATAAAGCGCCCTCTTCAACGTTTTATACGAGAAACATTAAAACAATGACCAAAAAGGGAATCAATAAACGCAAGTATTCAGTCATTTTCTGGCTGGCTTTTAGCTCGCCGGTTGTCTTAGCTTTTTTGCTTTTCTATAGCATTTCCATAGGATTATGGGGCTTTATGCCCTCTTTTGAAGAGCTTGAGAACCCGAAGAGCAACCTCGCCAGTGAAATATATTCAGCCGACGGACAGCTGTTGGGTACATTTTTTATCCATAACCGTTCAAATGTCCAGTACAACGAAATATCGCCCAATATGGTCAATGCCCTGCTGGCCACCGAAGACGTTCGTTTTCACTATCATTCGGGTGTCGACATCAAAAGCATCTTCAGGGTGCTCTTTCGAAACATCCTTGGCGGGCAACGCAGTGCCGGCGGTGGAAGCACACTGAGCCAACAGCTGGCAAAAAACCTTTTCCCGCGCCAGGAAAACCCCTCCACCTACCAGATCGTAATCATCAAACTGAAAGAATGGGTGACTGCTGCCAAGCTCGAGCGTAACTATACGAAGGAAGAGATCATTGCGATGTATCTCAATACCGTTGACTTTGGCAGCCACGCCTTTGGCATCAAGCTTGCCGCCAAAACTTATTTCAACACCACACCGGAAGAGCTGAAGGCCGAAGAAGCAGCCGTACTGGTCGGGATGCTCAAAGCACCATCCTGGTACCACCCCGTAAGAAACCCCGAAAGGGCCTTGAACCGCAGACAGGTAGTCCTGACACAAATGGCCAGGTATGAATACATCACCACCGAGGAATACGACTCCCTGAGGGTCATGCCGCTCGATATGTCTAACTTCCAGATCCAAGACCACCACACGGGCATTGCAACCTATTTTCGTGAACACCTGCGTGGAGAGCTCAGGCGCTGGAGCCGGACAAAGTTCAAGCCCGATGGCAGCAACTATGACATTTATACGGATGGGCTAAAAATCTATACCACCATCGATTCACGGATGCAAAGGCATGCAGAAGAAGCCCTTGAAGAACATATGGGCAACTACCTGCAGCCAACCTTTTTCAGACACTGGCAAGGATATACCAATGCACCATACGACACGGATTTAACCGAAGAACAAATAAGCGACAACATCACCAATACCATCAGAAGATCAGAAAGGTACCGAAGCATGCGCAGCCAGGGCCTGTCAGAGCCAGAAATACTTGAATCATTCAATCAACCCAGGTCTATGCGGGTTTTTTCTTGGCAGGGCGACATTGACACCATTATGACCCCCCTGGACTCCATCTGGTACTATAAACATTTCCTCAATGCCGGAATGATGGCTGTTGAACCGCACACCGGCCACGTAAAAGCGTATGTGGGTGGCAATAACTTCAGCCACTTCAAGTTTGATCACGTCACAGGAAGTCGCCGCCAGGTGGGCTCTGTGTTCAAACCCTTCCTTTACACCCTGGCAATGCAGGAAGGGGAATTCGGCCCCTGCACAAAAGTACCCAATACGCCGGTAACCTTTGAGCTGTGGAATGACTCCTTATGGACACCCAAAAACTCCAGCGACGACAGGGAAGGTGAAATGGTAACACTCCAGTGGGCACTGGCCAATTCGGTGAACTACGTCTCCGCCTTTCTTATGAAACGGTACTCTCCCGAAGCACTGATCAGGCTTACACGGAGGATGGGCATTAAAAGCGATATCCCGGCAGTTTATGCAATCGCACTGGGAACCCCCGACCTCTCCATTTACGAAATTGTTGGTGCCAACGCAACCTACGCCAACAAAGGCGTCTATATAGAACCCAGCTTTGTTACCCGTATAGAAGACCAGAGCGGCAACCTGATAGAGGCCTTTATCCCCCATCGGGAAGAAGCCATGAGTGAAGAAACGGCCTGGCTGATGCTGGAGCTCATGAAAGGCGTCGTGTCTGAAGGCACCGGCCGACGGCTCAGGTGGCGCTATGGCTTTGAACACCCCATCGCAGGCAAGACAGGTACCACACAGAGCAACTCCGATGGCTGGTTTTTGGGCATCACCCCCGACCTGGTCGCCGCATCCTGGGTGGGCGGCGAAGACAGAGGCATAAGGTTTCGCGACTTGTCACTCGGACAGGGCGCAAATACTGCCCTGCCAATTTGGGCAAAGTTTATGACCAAAGTATATGCCGACGAATCACTTAATGTAAGCAAAGAGGACTTTGAAATGCCACTGCATCCTCCATCTATAGAAACAGACTGCTCCAAAGTGCAGGAAAGAGAAACACCCAGAGACTATTTCAGAAGAGAAATATTCTGATCAGCCTGCTCCTAACGTACTATTTTATTAGAAGATCCGCAATGAATACAATACGACTTGTCCTTTTTTGGTTATGCCTCATCACCATCTTCTCCACAGGCTTCTCCCCCATTGACGCCACGGCGAACATCCCTGTAGGGCACTGGCGACATCACACACCCGGCAACAACATCATCAGGCTAGCAGAATCACCTTCGCATATCATTGGTGCAACACCCTATGCGCTCATATTGTATCATAAATCAGAAAACAGTGTTGAACGCATTAACAAGGTACACGGCCTGACCGACTTTGACATCGCCACCATCGCATATTCAGAAAGCAGGAAAGCCATCATCACAGCTTATGAAAACGGCAATATCGACATCATCATAGACCAGCAGTTTTTCAACATCACGGACATTGCACAAGCCTCCATCATTGGCAGTAAAAGGATCAACAGCATCCTGCTTGATGGCGACAGGGCACTGCTGGCCTGCGATTTTGGCATTGTGGATATGAGCCTCGCCGATATGTTGATATATGACACCTGGCAAATAGGCCCGCATGGCAGCATCGTGATGGTGTATGACCTGCTGATGACAGATACGAGGCTTTATGCCGCCACCAATGCCGGACTGCTGGCTGCCGATCTGGATGCAGCAAACCTTGCCGACTACCGCAACTGGGAAAAGGTGGAGGTAAGCGGCCAGCCGAATGAAGTATTCAGCATGCTCGTACTGCTTGGCGACAAGATCATTGCCGTACAGGAAAGCAATGATGACAATCATCTCATATACTTTCTTGGCCCTGAAGGGTGGCAGTCATTCACACCACCTGCGGAAACCGTCATAGAAAATATAAGGAGCATCAGGGCAAGCCGTGAGAAACTCATCATTGCACATGATAACCAGTTAAGCATCTTTGATGAAAGTTTGCAGCTTGTGGAGGTTGTGGACAATTACTTTGCCGGCACAGTGACGCCCAATGATGCGCTGTATGATGCCGGGCAAGGGCTCTGGGTTGCTGATCAGCGCCATGGGCTGGTGAGGCAACACGGTCCGCAGCACTATGAAAAGATCGTGCTGCAGGGACCTCCCTATGCAAATTCTTTCGGGCTGGCCTCAGCGAATGGACGCCTGTGGGTGGCTCCGGGATCAATCACCTACGGTGGCTCGCACAGCTGGAACCGTAATGGTATTTTCCTGCTGGAAGGAGGAATATGGAAAAGCTTTAACCGCATCACTTTTCCTGAACTTGCAGATGTTGCAGACATCATCAGGGTGAGCATTGACCCCGCCAATCCTGAGATTGCATATGCTGCAAGCTGGTATGGCGGGGTGATGGTGTTCAACCCCGATGGCCTGGTAAAGCTTTATAATGAAGACAACAGCACCCTGCGCAAGCGCACCGAATACAATGACAGGCTTCGTGTGGGAGGTGTTGCTGCCGACCGCCATGGCAACCTTTGGGTCACCAACTCTGAGGTGGCGAGGCCTCTTTCAGTTAAAAAGCCTGATGGCGAATGGATGTCGTTTACCAGTGGTGGTGCCTTTGGCACACAAACCCGCCTGGGCGACATCATCATCGACAACAACGACCAGAAATGGGCCGTCCTCCCGGGCAATGGCATCTTTGTCTTCAAGGAATACACACTTAACAACACCAACGACTTTGATGCGCGGCGGCTTACCTCACAGGCCAACAACGGAGCCCTGCCCAGCAACAACGTGCACAGCCTGGCGGTGGACCACTCAGGCTATGTATGGGTTGGCACCGACGAAGGGGTAGCCGTGTTCTACTCTCCCAACCAGGCCTTCAGCGGCGAAGCATTCAACGCCCAGCGCATCATCGTGCAGCAGGATGATGGCTTTGCCGGATACCTTCTTGAAACAGAAACAGTAAACTGCATCGAAGTGGATGGCAGCAACAAAAAATGGTTCGGCACAAGCCGCAGCGGCGCCTTCCTGCTGTCGGCCGACGGTCGCGAGACCATCTTCCACTTCGACAAGAATAACAGCCCGCTGCCCTCAAACAACATCCTCGACATCGCCATCAATGGCCAGACCGGCGAGGTCTACTTCGCCACCGACCGCGGCCTGGTCTCTTTTCGTGGCTTTGCCACTGAAGCCGCCAACAGGCACGCCAACAATGTATATGCCTATCCTAACCCCGTGCGCCCCGGCTATGACGGATACATCGCAGTGAAAGGACTGGTCAGAAATGCCAACGTAAAAATTACTGATATCAACGGCAAGCTCGTTTGGGAAACCATCGCCGAAGGCGGACAGGCAATCTGGAACGGCCAGGACATCTTCGGCCGCAGACCATCATCAGGGGTATACCTTGTGTTCTCTACCAACGATAACGGTGAAGAAACGATGGTGACCAAGATCATGTTTATCCAATAAACCATGATAGAAAAGACCGCCGGCATTATCCTTCACAGCATCAAATACAGCGAAACCAGCATCATCGCAAGGGTTTATACCAGGGAGGCTGGCCTGCAGTCATAC
>SLDN01000205.1 GCA_007125275.1 Bacteroidales bacterium
AGGCCGCAGGCTTCGACCTCAAGCCCACACAGTCAGCCATCATCGCCGTGATGCTGTATGATGCGCCGCTGTCGCAGGAGTTTGCCGCCAAACTGCTGGAAGAAGGCATCTATGTGATCGGTTTCTACTACCCTGTCGTGCCCAAAGGCCAGGCTCGCATCCGCGTGCAGGTATCAGCAGCCCACGAAACAGAGCACCTCGACAAATGTGTGGAAGCCTTCATTAAGGTGGGAAAAGAGCTCAACGTGCTGAAATAAAGACATTCAGGGCTTACCCGGCTCCTGATCATTCATATCTGACAAAAGCAAACAGCCTCATCTTTAATGATGGGGCTGTTTGCTTATTGAATGCAAATACTAATCAAATTATTCGTATTTTTGACAGGAGCTTTAACCGCAAAAATGATGAGCAGAAAAGAACGGAATAAAAAGATAAAACAACAGCAGGCAAAAGAGCAGCAAAAGGCAAAGCGCAAGGAACTGATTTATCAATTAAAACCTTTGATGTTCACTTTTGTGGTTTGGTTTGCCCTCAAGGCACTCTTCCCCATACCGGCAATCGGGAATGTCGTAGCCCCCAATGTCGTGAATTTCACCACACACGCAGCATACTGGTTTGGCAAGGTTCTTTTTATCCCTGTAGAAATGTCGGGGGCGCCATTCTTGGCAGTCAACGGGTTTACAATGAAAGTGATATGGGAGTGCACAGCCTATAACTTTTATCTTTTCGTGATCGTATTGACGATTTTTGCCCGCTGGCCTTTGAAATTTAAGTTTATCAGCCTTGCCATTTTCCTTGGGACCATATTTGTGATGAACAATATGCGATTCATCACAATGGGTTATGTTGGCAGTTACTGGCCCAATATGTTTGATGTGGTGCACGATTATCTTTGGAGCATACTGTTTGGCTTCCTTGTGTTTTTCATCTGGGCCTGGCGTGAGACGAAAGCACAACGGTTAGCAAAACCCAAAACAGCTGATGGATAACCGTTTACCACTTCAGGTATAAACATTTGAATACTTATTGCGATGAATATTCCCAAAATTATGCGAAGGACAGGCCTGTTTCTTGCGGTCAGTCTGGTAATCACTGCATTATGGTTTTCCGGGATGGAGATTGTATATGCCCGTGTACTTGTTTTTTCGACCAATACGGTGCTGGAAATAGCTGGCAGCAATACCTCCATCAGTGTAAAAGAAGAAGACGGCGGGCATTTATTTCGCGTGCACAAGATTATTGATGGAAGACGGGCAAACTATCCGCAAAAGTTTGAAACCTTGTTGCTCCCTACCGTGATGATATTTGCCTGGCTTGTTTTTTCGGCCTTTTACCGGGGGCGCAAGCAAGCACTAGTCTCCGCAGGTATTAATGTTGGGGCCTTCATGGCATTGCATATTATATTTCTTTTGCTGCTTACTGCTTATTACACATCCGGTGCTGCCAAATATATATATGATGTGATGCTCGACAGTTTTTACATCATTGCGATGGGTATTGTGATTATTGACTATGTAAGAGACCCAATTTTTCGCACCGTCACCAAGTAATTATTTTTTGCGGTTGCATAATGAATTTGCTAAACAAAGCAAGCTCATTCTTTGTTTCTCCGGTAAATCTAAAAGGACATTCATTATGTGGAAAGAACAAAACAACCAACTCGTTCGCAGTTTTGAGTTTAAAGACTTCATGGCTACTTTTGCCTTCATGACCAAAGTAGCCATGCTGGCCGAAAAGCACAACCATCATCCCGAATGGAGCAATGTGTATAACAAATTGGAAATAAGGCTATCGACCCATGATGCGGGAGATGTTGTCACAGAAAAGGACCGCAAACTGGCCGCTGCCATCGATGCTTTATAGCGCCAGGTTTATCCGCCGTAGTTGGTAAGCTCGTCCGTAAGCCGGAAGTCAAAATCAGGGTATTCATAAATTGACATGCGCGGCTCTGTCTCACCGATGGAGTAGCCCCAGATGCTTTGGTATTCTTTTGGGTCTTCACCCATCTCCTGCATCTGATCAAGATATGCAGCAATCGATTTTGATTCAATGATGGTAAATTTCCCTATCTTGTCGATGATGGGGCTATGGCTTCGGGTGTGGTCGTGGTCAAATTCGAGGATGCGCCTGCCGTCGTTGGTGATCCCTATCGCCCTGTATGTCATACTCTTGCCAACCCCCGGCAGGTTCAGCACATTGCGGTCGGTTGCCAAAAACGGAATATCTGCCTCTTTGCGCAACGCATCAATGTTTTCAACCATCTGCTCCGCTTCAAGCGGAAACTTCCGGATGCGCTTCCTGTATTCTTTGGGAATATATCCAACAAGCTTCTCTTCCATTTGCTCCTGTGCGGCGCGCGCATTGGTGGCAAACTTTTCGGAATTCTCACTGTATCCCTTTACAGAGAAGGTATAATATGGGAGTACGCCAATGTCGTTCAGCACCTGGCGCAGCTTGGCGGTGTGGCCACGGCGGGCAGCGGGCGCGGTAAACACCAGTTGATTGGTGACTGTCCAGCCGGCCGAAATAAGCCGGCTGACACAAAGTTTGGTCTCTGGTGTCACCTCCATTGGTGATTGCAGGTGGGTCTGTATCACAAACTGCTTGATGCCGATGCGCGATGCTTTCTCTTTAAACTCTGCCAAAATGCGTGTCAGGTTTTCGGTTACGCGCTGCGGCATATATGCAGGCAATCGTGTGCCGAGACGTATGCGCAAAATCTCTGCATACTTTTCGCCATCCGGCCGATCTTTGTTTTTCTCTATCTTCCTGACAGCCATTTCGTAAACGGCATTCAATATCTTCTCCATCGATTTGTCGGAACTCATAAGGGCATCGCCACCGGTGATGAGAATATCGCGCAAGCGGGAGTCTTCCTCCCAGTATTTCATAATCATCTCCAACTTGGCATTCCAGGATTGTTTGGGCAAGAGCTTATCAAGGTCAAAGTTCAGGTTGCCGCGCTGGAAGTCGTACATCCGCTGGCAGGAGGAACACAGACCGGCACACGCCCTGCCCATCGTATCGGGTATCATAATGGCTACCTCAGGGTAACGGCGATGCACATTGTGGCGCGTAGGCAGTATCCAGCCAGCCGCATTTGGTTTGCCGGGCTCAACAATATCTTCCATCTCCCAGGCAACAATATGCCCGAACTCGTCAACCAGCTGCTTCGAGTAGATCACATAATAGCGGATGGCCAGGTCTTTGTTTTCAGCAAACTCAGGGGCGTCAACGTTCAGAAGTGATAAATAATAGGGATTGACAAAGAAGGGAATGCCCTGCGATTTCGCCTTGAACAACACGGCCATCGTATCTTCGTCAAGCGAGTTTCCAAGCATCTCATTAAGCAGTTCAGGCTTTCTCACAGCAAAACGCAGGTGAAAAAGGTAGTTGTCCCACCACGAGTACATCAGCTTGACTTTTTCATCATAAGAAGCACCTTCCGGAAAAAAGAACCGCTGGCTGGTTATCACCTTCTGATCAATCTTTTCAATCAATACGCGAATGATGCGTGCTTTGTTCTTTTCCCGGAGCTTGACAACCTCCGGATCAAGTCCGGATGGGTGATTTTTCATCC
This sequence comes from Bacteroidales bacterium, assembly GCA_007125275.1. The sequence continues at coordinate 3,581 of SLDN01000205.1, forward strand.
ATGCCAGCACCCGCTCCGTTGATGGCATATCGCGCCGGGCTTTGCCGGCAAACTGCCTGAAAAGGTGGATCATGTCTCTGAAAAAGCCACTGGTGGCCTGCCCTTCACCTCTTGTGGCGGTGAGCCACAACAACCCAAAAGCATCGTTATGAACATGCTCACCGCGCAGGTTCAGGTCTTCGTATGACTGTCCTGCGTGGTCCAGGTAATCCAGGATGCGGATCGCTGCATAATCGCGCCAGGTAAGCTGCTCCATCGCCTCCCTGCCCTCGGCCTCAAAGCGGTAAAACCGATAAGCATCAGGATGATCTTCCATGTATGTCATCACCATCTCACGAATGCCCGTTAAAAATTCATCGGCACCATCCGACTTTAACATCAGGTCAGCCACCGCAGGGTTTTCTTGCAGAAATAGTTGCAACAACAAGGAAACCTCACCTGACAAATCCTTGTTCAGTAAGTTATGATACTCTCTTTTTGTTTTTATGCTATAGTCAGCGTTAAAAGACATAGTGGGTTTATGTGGTTTTTAGTTTTGTATTTCGGCTCCCGAAGCCATTGGCTGCTGGGGCATGAGCCGTTTGATTGCTGCTTCACAAAAAGCAGCTTCAGCCAGCATGGGGGGTCAATGTCACTGCAAAGATACGAGTTTTTGGGCAAAGGGGCAAGCCTGGGCATTCTATATATTCGTAACACGTTTAATTTCAGCGCGTAACAAGGGATCAAAAAACACTGCCATCACCACAAAAAGCAGGATCAGAAGCAGGCGCGCCGAATACATCAGCAGAGCAGGAAGTTCTACGGTGTAGTGGCTGATGAAATATATGGTAACGGCGAGGGCGATCATCGATACAATCCTGATAATGTTATAGGGTACTTTAAAGTATTTGCGGCCAAAGAGATAGGATAGTACAGCCAGGGAAAAATAGCATATCAGGGTGGCCCAGGCTGACCCGTGATAGCCAATTTTGGGTATCCACCATACATTGAGCATGATGGTTATGAAGGCCCCTGCGACGGTAAACCAGGCGCCATAGCCTGTTTGTCCGGTCAGTTTGTACCAGATCGAGAGGTTAAAATAGATCCCCAGGAACATATTCGCCAGCAACAGAATGGGCACAACGGGGAGGCCTTCGTGATATTGCGGCCCGATGAAGTGTTTGACGATATCCATAAAGAGCATGACCCCTAAAAAGATGACGAGACAGGCCATCACAAAATAGTTCATCACCCGGGCATATGTTTCCTTTGCGTTGGCAGCGCCTGCCTGTGCAAAGAAGAACGGCTCGGCTGCAAAGCGAAAGGCCTGTATAAAGATCGTCATCAGAATCGATAACTTGTAAACCGCGCCATAGATGCCCACCTGTGTCATGGCGATGCTCTCTGGAAGGAGGTATTTAAGCAGGAGCTTGTCGAAGGCTTCATTGACCCAACCTGCCAGCCCGGCCACCAGCAGTGGCAGTGCATAGAGGAGCATTGTCCTGAGCAGTTGCGGGTTGAATGCGGGCTTTACGGAACGCATCACCGGGGTGAGGAGCAGCAAAGTGATGAGGGTAGCTGCCAGGTTGGCAATAAAGACGTAGCCAACACCTATTTGAGGATCATAAATCAGACCAATGAACTGCTGAACAGATGGCCCTGCATGTTGAAGCAGCCACGGGCACAAAAGCAAAAAGAACAACACGGTGATGATGTTGACTGCGATCCCAATGAGTTTGAGCACTGCAAACCGCATCGCTTTGTTTTCGGCCCTCAGCCGGGCAAAGGGGATGGCTGCAATGGCATCAAGCCCCACGATACTGCCCAGCAAAACGATGTATTCCACATTGTCGGGGTAGCGGAGGGTTTGGGCGATTGACTCTCTGAAGACAATCACCAGGAGGATAAAGAGGATTGATGTAGAAAGGACGGAGAAAAGCGAGGTGCTGAAAACGGTATTTTTTTTTGCCGGCTCTTCTTTTTCTGAAAAGCGGAAAAAGGCTGTCTCCATACCATAGGTTAGTATGATAATCAGAAATGCCACATAGGTGTACATTTCTGTAATGACGCCATATTCGCCGGGGTCAACAAAAACACGGGTATACAGTGGCACCAGGAGAAAGTTAATCAGCCTTCCTACGATGCTGCTGAGCCCGTATATGGCTGTTTGTCCGGCCAGGCGCCTGAGGGGATTCACAGTTAAAAAGCTTTAAACCATAATTACGGCATTAGTCATTAGACTGGGCACGAACCTTAGCCTTCCATGCCTGGTAAGTGGTTTGAAAAAAGTCAGGGTCATTTACACGCAACCACGTACCGTACTTTACGTAATCAGGGATAATGCCACCCTTTGATTTTTTCTGCTCTTCCGGAATGCCTAGCTGGTTCAAGTGGCGCTCATAAGCAATCTTGCTGGGCCTATCTTCTTTTCTGTTCATAATATTACTATATTTGTCTGCCTGGATAGCTGCAAGGCCTTTCAGGCAGTGCAACACAAGTGCAGATTGTTTATGATATAGGTCGTAGCCCCGACAGGAATCGAACCTGTATCTAAAGTTTAGGAAACTTCCATTCTATCCGTTGAACTACGGGGCCATATTACCTGCAAAGATAATTAGTTTTTTTAAATATTAAATATCAGATGGTAAAAACGATATTTATGGCTGCAATTTTTTAACCCAAAAAAGCTTTACGGCCTATCCTACGATGCTTCCGTTGTCGAAAGCCTTCTCGGGAGCGACAAAAGCAAGCTCCCCATGTTTGTTTTCAGCCATCAGCACCATCCCATGAGACTCAATGCCTTTGATCTTCCTTGGGGCGAGGTTGGCGAGCACAAGCACTTTTTTTCCGACAATCTCTTCGGGAGAGTAGAATTCGGCTATGCCCGACACCATCGTGCGCTCATCAACCCCTGTGTCAACAGAAAGCTTTAGCAGCTTTTTCGTCTTTGGCACCTTTTCTGCCGCAGTCACGGTAGCCGTGCGTATATCCATCCTTGTAAAATCGTCAAAGTTAACAGCATCCTTCAGGGGTTTGGCGGCTTGTTTTTCGATGTTGTTTTTGCGGGTTTCTAGCAGCTTGTCAACCTGGGTCTGCACCTGGTCGTCTTCTATTTTTTCGAACAGCAGTTCAGCTTTGTTGATCTTCTGTCCGGCCGGCAAAAGGTCATCCCTGCCGCCTTCATCCCAGCTTCGCATCTCAAGATTGATCATATCCCTGAGCTTTGCAGCCGAAAAGGGCAGAAACGGGTCACCCAGAACAGCCAGGCCGGCACATATCTGCAAGCACACGTTCAATATCGTTTGCACCCGTTCCGGGTCGCTCTTGAATATTTTCCAGGGTTCAGCCTCCGTGAGGTAGCGATTGCCGAGTCGCGCCAGGTTCATCAGGCCCGCAAGGGCTTCCCTGAAACGATATTGATTCAGGCTGTTGCCGATAATCGCCGGAAACTCCGATAAGCTTTGGAGCGTCGCCCGGTCGGCTTCAGTCAGCTCTCCGGCCTGTGGAACAATGCCGCCAAAATATTTATGGGTCAACACAAGCGTGCGGTTGACAAAATTTCCCAGGATGGCAAGCAGCTCGTTGTTGTTGCGGGCCTGAAAGTCTTTCCATGTAAAGTCGTTATCCTTTGTTTCCGGAGCGGCAGCACATAACACATAGCGCAGCACATCCTCTTTGCCCGGAAAATCATCCAGGTATTCGTGCAGCCAGACTGCCCAGTTGCGCGAAGTGGAGATCTTGTCGCCTTCGAGGTTCAGAAACTCATTGGCAGGTACATTCTCCGGAAGGA
>SLDN01000034.1 GCA_007125275.1 Bacteroidales bacterium
CGCATCTCGGCATGGGCCAGGTTGCGCATTGCCCTGTCGTAGTCATCCTCAGGTATGTCAGTATGTATAAAAGCCTGCCTGAACTGATCGCGTGTAGGCCAGGGATAGACCACCGTTTCTGAAAGGTAAATGGTATCGCGTGTCATTAGCTGAACTGCAGAATAGCGATGTCGCGACAAGGTATCAGGCACAACATAAAAAGCCTCTTTGTATCCTATGGATGTGAAGCGCAGGGTGTCATTCTCATAAACGGGTATGGAGAAAAACCCGTAATAGTCGGTCGTGGTTCCCCTGCGTGTGCCTTTGACCCAAACAGTACTGTAGGACAAGGGTTTAAGGCTGTCGCCGGTGACAACAAGACCTGAAAACTGAATCACCCGGCGAGGCGGCCGCTCACTGTCAAAAGCAGACAGCACCAAGGCCGCAAAAGCAATACACAGAAAGCATAAAGGCCGGATAATCCCCTTCATATCATTGCATCATTTAAGAATAAAGGTAATATGTTTTGCAAATATCAGACAAAAGAATGCGATCATTTCAAAACTCTTATAATACTTTAACAAGATATTCTGCGTATTGTTGCACAAAAAAAGCTGTTGCAAGATCACTTGCAACAGCTTATATACATTAGCCAGTTGTTCTATTTCGGCAAGAAACCTTTTTCCCTGGCTTCTTTCATACAGGCAGCAATGCCTTTCTTATTGATATTGCGTATCCCTGCTGCTGATACTTTTAAAGTTACCCATCTGCTCTCCTCAGGGACATAAAATCTTTTGGTCTGGATGTTGGGAAAAAACCAACGGTTTGTTTTTATGTTCGAGTGCGAAACATGATGACCCGTAATGGGTTTCTTTCCTGTAATTTGACAAATACGTGACATTTTATATGCTATTTATTAATTGCGGATAAACTATTTTCAAAAAGGAGTGCAAAGTACGTAATTTTTTTTGTTAGAAACAAGGCTTTCTCTGAAAATATTTTCGAATGCTGTCTTTTATCATGGCGGCAAACCGGCAAGGCGCGGCGGTCAGGCCATCAGGCAGGAAGTCATAAACAGCGCAATAAACTGCAAAATCCTCGCGATTGAATAAAAGCCCTGACCTGCTTACTGTTTAGTTCGTATATTTGTTGCACTTTTTTTTAAGAAGCTGTCATAACCTGATTCAATCAATGGTTTCAATTTTGCTGCGTCTTTATTGCCTGTTTGTTATGGTGACGCCATTGATGGCCGCTGACCTGTCAGGGCCGAATAATGAACGCAGCCTGCAAAGGGTTGTTGGCAGCCTGTATCATTTTAAATTCAGTGAGGCTGATTCCATCATCCGGGAACTTGAAAAAAATCATCCGGACGATTACATTCCGGCAATGGCGCGGGCAAACTACCACTGGTGGTATATGATCAGTCAGCCTGCCGACGCCGGAATCCGAAGCGAATATACAAGAAATTTAGAACATGCTGAACACTTGCTTTCAGCAGCATATTCAAACTTTCCGGGAGATGAGGAGTTGTTTTTGCTGATCCATGTTTATGCTTACCGGTTGAGGCTGGAATTGATGCTGGGCGAAAACCTGAGTGCCTACAGGAACCTTCACCAGGCGATGAAACACATCGGTGCGTCTCTTGGACGGGAAGACCATTACCCCGCCTTCCTGCTCACAGCCGGATTGTATAATTATATGACAGCGCATATCAGACTAAATTACCCATTGTTCCGGATTTATTTGCTAATGCATCCACGCGGAAGTATGCCATTAGGCCTCAAACAGTTGCAAATGGCCGCCGATCAGGACGATGAAGTATTGCATACAGAAGCACGGTATTTTTTAATGCGCATTTACCTTGACCTCGAAGATCGCCCTGAAAAAGCACTGGACTATGCTTCCCTGTTAACAGACAGGTACCCTGCAAACCTGATTTATTTATACTACCATCATCACATTGCATCCGTTTTATCAATGACAGATCTGGTCAGTGTGCTTGAAAAGAAGTATTTCGAAGCACTGGATGGCAACCGACAGCTTAACTCGGAGCAGCGAGCATATTTCAAGACTTTGCTGCAGCCGGAGTTTTTGGAATAGCAATTGGCAAACAGGGTATAATGGCGAAACTCCTCCGCCTCGCGAAGAAACCTCAACCATTTATTATCCGGTTTTTTGAAAAAAGATATCCTTCGTACGTATTCTTAATTAATATTTTTTCTATATTTGAATCCTATCTAAAAAGAATATATCCATAAATAAACCCCGTTTAATAATCTTCCATTTTAAATAGAATCAAACGCATACGAAAACACAATCACATGAAAACAGGAAAAGTTTTTGTAAGTCTTATGGCAGGCTTACTGCTCTTGTTGGCGAACGGTCAACTGAGGGCGCAATCAGAGGTGGTTCAATTCATCAAAGGAGGCATTGGTGACGGTGAGAGGCTTATCCAGGCCTACCTTGAGCCTTTGGGCAATGCAATGGGCGCAAATTTGAACGGGGGCTGGAACAACACGGCAAGGGTACACAGATCGCTGGGGTTTGATATTACACTGACGGTTACAGCTGCCATTCCGCCGGAAACGGCCAAGACATTTGATCTGGCCGAGGTTGGTCTGACTACGCTTAAACTGCGTGACCCCGAACAATCCTCCATTGCTCCCACTTTTGCCGGGAGCAGAAACAAAGGCCCGTTTCTGGTCTTTCAACACCCTGATTCTGATCTCGTGCTGGTTGAGTTTGAGTCAATTGGAGGGGTTAATATTCCTGCCTATCCGCTGCCCATGGTAAAAGCAGGGCTGGGTATTCCCGGAGGAATTGAATTGATGGGAAGATTCATTCCAAAGTACTCCTATGAAGACATGCATATATACCTTTGGGGTGTAGGCTTAAAACATGATGTGCTTCAATACATTCCCGGTGCCCGGCGAGTACCATTTCTGAATGCTTCAATAACAGGTGCATATACGAAGGTTTTGTCTTCTGCCGATATTGACTTTCAAAAAAGCATTTATGAAGAACAATCAGGAGGCATACCCATTCAAGGTGGGCGCGACCACTATGATGACCAGCGCCTTGAGATAAACATGGAAGGGTTTACCGCAATGGCACTTTTTTCTTACGACTTGCCTGTCATTACATTCTACGGCGGACTGGGGTACAGCAGTTCTCAAACCACGGTTCACCTGCTGGGTGACTATCCGCTGATCGGAGCCGATGTCACCAATGGCACAACAACGGTTTTTATCGAAGATTTTACTGACCCCATTGGCATGAATTTCCAAAACTTTTCCGGACTTCAATATACCGGCGGGATAAGGCTAAAGTTTGCCGTCATAACCATTCATGCAGACTATACACATGCAAACTACAGATTACTTTCTGCCGGACTGGGGTTATCAATCAGATAGTGCATCTTTTATTTGCTTTTTTCCAAACGGTTGTATAACTTCGCATGTAGGATTGATAACCAGATTGTTTTTGGCGTATATGGATTATTATCACGTATTGGGTGTGAATAAAAATGCTACGGAAGCTTCTATCCGCAGGTCATTCCGCTGTCGTGCAAAGCTATTGCATCCCGACGTAAACAAAGGCACAAAGGCCAAACATGATTTTCAGTTAGCCAACGAAGCCTACCAGGTGTTGAAGGATACCAACAAGCGTCGTTTGTATGACTTACGCATAAACAGTGGCTGCTACAGTCAAAAGGTCTATTACCGCCCCGGACAAACCACGCATTCAAACCCAAAAACCTATCATGCTTACAGTTATAGTGATCCTCCCACCGACTATAAGCCTACCCGCCTGGAAAAGATATTTGATCAGTTTCTCTTTTTTACAATGTTGATGCTTGGGCTAAGCGTTCTCTTTTATGGAGTGTATCGTGCACTGGGTGAACCTGTCGAAGGAGTAAACCCCTACATAGGAATCGTTTTTGGCGTGATCTTTACCGGGATTTTTATTTTCGGATGGGATAAAATGCAAAGGCTTAATACTAAAAGCAATAAACCCTAAGGTGTGGGTTGCATTCTCAGTGCATTCTTTCGTTTTTTGTTAGCCATATAAACGCCCGCAAGGATCAGGCTGATCCACAGCAGGTATGCCACCACGAAACTTTCTCCGTCAATCAGACCCCAGGCAATTGAAATTACCGGCATCAGGTAGGTGACGGTAGAGGTAAACAATGCTGATGTTTGCTTGATAAGCCAGTTGTGGATGATCATTGCTACTGCGGTACCAAGCACTGCAAGGATGGCAATGTATCCAAGGTTGCCCCATGCTTTGGGATCAGTAGCGAGCGTATTGACAAAGCCGGTTCCTGCAAAGAGATAAATCAGAGAAGGGATGCCAATGAACATAAACACCACAGAGGTGATGGTCAGCGCATCAAACCCGGAAAGATATTGTTTGATGAGATTCATATTGATGGCATAACAAACGGCTGCTGCCACAGCATAGAAGCCGTACCACACATTGTTGAGCTGGGCGCCGTTTGATGCAGTTAGCAATCCAATGGCACCTCCCAAACCTATAACCACACCCAACACATTGAGCCAACGCGTGCGTATTCCGAAAAACAGCACCCCAAACAGCAAGGTAAACAAAGGGGTCAGTGAATTCAGCACGCCGGCCATGTAGCTGTCAATGACGGTCTGAGCTTTGGCAAAAAGAAACGGGGGCAAGCCATTGCCAATGACCCCCGCAACGATGAAATAGCCAAGCTTGCGTCGCGGCACCTTTTTAAGCTGCTTAAAAACAAAAGGCGACAACACCAGAAATGAAATGGCAATGCGCAAGGCACCTACCTCCATGCTGCTGAAGCTCACCAGCCCGCGCTTGATCAATATGAATGAACTGCCCCATACGAGCACCAGCAATGACAATGCCAGCCAGTGAATTCCAATGGGTTTGCTATCTGCTTTCATTTGCTAATATTCAAGTGCAATCAATTTTGCGGATGCAAATATACCGAATTTCGATTTCCGATTTTCGATTGCCGATCTTCGATTTGTGATTTGTGCTCGACGGTTATCTATAGACGACTGAGAAGCTTATGTTGTAATTTAATGTTGAGCCTGCTCCGAAAAGTTGCGGAATATTATTTTGCCACTCAGACACCATGACACAAGAATCACAAAGTATTTATATTGAAAAAGTTACGCTTCGTGAAACCTTAGTGTTCTTAGTGTCTTTGTGGTAAAAATGACTTTTCGGACTGGGGTCAATGTTTAGTATTGAAGGAGATCACTAAGTGTCTTTTGCACTTTTTCAGAGCCCGGCAGCACGGCGGCTTCCAGCCCTGTATTGAGCGGGATGGCCGGTGTGTCAATTGACCCTACGATACCGATTGGTGCGTCAAGGTGTTCAAAACAGTCGCGCTGTATGCGGCCTGCCAGTCCCAATGTAAATGAGGCCTCTACAGATTCTTCGGTTACCAGCATCGCCTTGTTGTGGCGTTTAACAGCGTCATACACATAATCCATGTCAAGCGGGTTAAGTGATCGCAGGTCAACGATTTCCACCTGTCCGGGAAAGTTTTTAGCAGCGGCCAGGCTCCAGTATACGCCCATTCCATAGGTAATGATCACAGCACTGTTTCCTGAACTGACCTGTTTCTCGTCTGCAGGTATCACGGTTCTGGCCTTGCCGATTGGGATCACGTAATCCTCGTCGGGCTCTATGGTTTTGGCTCCTTGTGTGCCGGGCAGCCGCGACCAGTACAGGCCTTTATGTTCGAGGATCACCACCGGGTTTGGATCATAATAGGCAGCTTTTAGCAAGCCTTTCAGGTCGGCACCGGTGGAAGGATATACGACCTTGACACCACGAATGTTGGTGAGGACAGACTCCATGCTGGAGCTGTGATATGGTCCGCCGGAGCCAAAAGCACCGCTGGGCACCCTGATCACAGCACTCACAGGGTAACGCCCCTTCGACAGGTAACAGCTGCGGCTGAGCTCTGAAAATAACTGGTTGAGCCCGGGCCAGATGTAGTCAGCAAACTGCACCTCGACGACGGGTTTGAGTCCGACGGCCGACATCCCCAGCGTACTGCCAATGATAAAGGCCTCCTGGATTGGCGTATTGAATACCCGGTTGTCGCCGAACTGCTGTGCGAGGGTTGCAGCCTCCCTGAACACACCACCGAGGCGCCGGCCCACATCCTGACCATAAAGCAAGGCCTCCGGATGCTTCTTCATCAGCTCGCGCAATGCGAATAAGGCACTGTCGATCATCACTGTCTTTTGCCGGCCGGCCGGCTCCCGCTCACCACGCTCTTCAATAATCGGCGTTGGAGCAAAAACCAGCTTGCCCACATCATCGGTGTCGGGCTCCGGCGCATTTGCCGCAGCCTCAAAGCCCTTATCAATACGGGTTTTCACCTGCTGTTCAATTTTTTTGAGTTCAGCCTCCTTTAAACTGGCCGACAGAGCCAAAGCTTTGAGCTTTGGATATGGATCACGTTTGGCATGATCCTCAAGGTCGTCGCGATACCACTCCTTGCGCACGCCTGAGGTGTGGTGCCCCAGCAGCGGCACTTTTGCATGCACGATGAATGGCCGGCGCTCCTTTCTCACTATGCCAATAATCTCCTGCATCGCAAGGTATGATGCTGCAAAGTCGCTGCCATCGATGGTGCGAGCTTCAATGCCTTTGAAACCCCTTGCATAGTGCGTAATGTCCTGGGCACGCGTTTCATTTGCATGGGCAGAGATATCCCAGTCGTTATCCTGCACCAGGTAGATAATGGGCAGTTGCTTAAGTGCGGCCATCTGAAAAGCTTCAGACACCTCCCCTTCCGTAGTCGCCGCATCACCCATCGAGCAAACCACAATGGGGTTCTCTCCTTTATAATCCGGGGCAAGACCTTCTTTTTCCTTGTATTGCAAGCCCATGGCCGCTCCCGTTGAGGGAATGGCCTGCATGCCGGTAGCCGACGACTGGTGATGTATCTTCGGCATGTCATCCCGCGAAAGCGAAAGGTGCGAATAATAAAACCTGCCTCCTGAGTTGGGTTCATCTTTTTTGGCCAACAATGTAAGCATCAGCTCCTCCGGCCTGAGTCCGATGCCCAGCATCATGCTGTCGTCACGATAATAGGGCGAAAGCCAGTCCTGTGGCTTCAGCTGCAGCGAAACAGCCAGCTGTATGGCTTCATGGCCGCGCGATGTCGAGTGCACATAAATCCCGGTGATGTCCTTGCGCTCTTCATATTTATCAGACATCGCCATGGCGGTGCACATCAGCTCATACGCCTTGCTGATCACTTTCCTGGGTAACTTTTTGGTGGGTTTAGGGTTCATGGTTGTTGGTTTCAAATTTCTAATTGCTGGTTACAGGTTACAGGTTCGGAGCC
>SLDN01000119.1 GCA_007125275.1 Bacteroidales bacterium
AATCCCGTTCATCGGAAATCAGCGTACCGTCGTCCGGAGGTTTTCTCCTGAAAAACAGAAGCTCTGTTTCATCCCCATCAATATCCATTACTTTCAGAGAAAAAAACATTGGAGCCACCAGATCCGCCGGCTGATCGTTGGCGGAGCCCGGCAACAGCTTCTCATAATACAATTCACGAAGTGCATTCAGGAAGCGCCCCAAACGCACCCTGGAGATGTATTCAGGGGGTACCTTGCTTCCGTTTCCATCAACAAACAAAAAGTCAGAATGATCAATGCCAAGCTGAAAGGAGTGCTCCGGATTTCCGGGAAAGTGAGCCGTGACCTTTTTTATCCTTTCAGGGGGAGCTTTCATTACCACCGGGCTGCGCCAGGCATTAGGGTCAAGGCTAAGCAGATCACTGATTCCATTTTCTGCTCCGGGCAGATGAACCAGCCAGGGCTGGTCGCTCCTCCCCGCCAAAATGTAACTACCTTCTACTCCCGGCGCATCAGCCAGCATATAACTTCCAACATGCTTCTTTCGTGGAAAAATGTTCAACCCACGCGGGAGCCTGATCACATGACGAACAACATATAAATCGACTTTCACGCCCGCCTTGCCAAATTTTTGCATCACTTCCTGCCGCTGAGCCATCGAAACAGGCATACGCACCTCCATGCGGCGAAGGATGTTTAACATGTTGTTGACCGCATGATGATCAGCAGGAATTGTATCATTGAGAAGCCATTCGCCCATAGGGTCTTGCGCCAGCATCAGCTTATCTTCATCCTGTCCGGTCAGGATGACCTGTACAATGTCTTCAGATACCAGGATACGCATCTCTTGCTGCATGGTCATGCCGGAGTCACGTACGACAAAAAAAACATACAAAAGCAAAGATAAAACCACCAATGCTGCAACAAAGTATATCCGGGACTTCATTTGTTTATATTTAAGGTTGACAGGTCAAGTCCTGCTGGTGACAGGTCAAGCCCTGTCATTACACAAAATTACCGGTATTTTCTTCTTCTCCTTATGAACCTAAGCACCCCAAAACCCATAACGAGGGATATCGGCAATATAGTATTCACAAGCTGGAGAGCAAGGCGGTCGTTGTTGATGCGTTGACGGTCGAGCAGTCTTAACCTGATATCTTTGGCACGGGCGCTTATAATGCCCGAATCGTCGGTCAGGTAGTTCACCGCATTCAGGATAAAATCTTCGTTACCGAATGTTTGTCCGGTATAGCGGTCGTAGCCCAGGGGCAGTGGACGTCCATCGCTGTCAAACTGATTGCGGATCATGTCGCCATCAGCCATCACAATCATTGCTGCCGGCAGGCTATGGTTGCGCCGTTCGACATCGTTGGGCAGGCTTACTTCAGGAGCTATGCGGTTGCGGTAGAGTGACTCAAAGCTGCCCTCAAGCAGCACGGCAACATTTTGTCGCGGGCCGCTGTAAAGCTCTTCGCGCACAGGTCGCTCCAGGATGTCCAGACTAATGCGCACCGGAACAGGCATCACACGCGTGCGCGGAGAAGTTTGCAGCAACACTTCCTTGCTGACGCCGGCTGCCTCGACGGTATCGATGCTGCTGATGAATTCGGTGCGGATCACATTCAGGTTGTTGACAATGGCGTGATCAGAAAGTGGCGTTAACACCGGGAAAAAATACCACGGCAAAAGGTTGATTTGAGGTCTGCCTGCAACAAAACCCGTACTAACAGGAATAGGTGCTGCATTCAGGTCTTTCAGCAAAACCGGATTCAAACGCACGCCATAGCGAAAGAAATAGTCGTCAAGGTTGATATCATGGGCCATACCAAAAGTTTCGTCGGCGGTCATCAGGCTATCCATATCGGCAAAAACCGGGTCAACAAGCCATAAAAGCGAGCCACCCTGCATCAGAAACTGGTCCAGCAGGAACTTTTCTTCTTCAGAAAAGGGCTGACGGGGCTTAGCCGATATGAGCGTCCTGTAATGCCTGATATTTTCGAAGCTGTCACCGATCTCCACCCTGTCAACCACATAGTAGTTTTCGAGTGCCCGCGTTACTGATGCCAGGTAAGGTGGCGCCATCTCTCCATGTCCTTCCAGGAATGCGATTTTTTGCTTCTCTTCTTTTGCAAGCTGCATAATTGATGATGCCAGGTTGTATTCCAGTGCCAACGAAGCGTTGTGCAGTGCCTGTACGAGCGACAGCCCCAAATTCTCCTTGAGCAATTGCAGCGGCACTTCTTTCCCTTTATAAGAAACAATGGCACCGGGGAAGATCACGCGCTGCGAGGTGCCGTCGCCGGCCCGCATCTGCACCTGGGCAGGCTCCAGACCTTTTTCTGCCAGCCGGCGGTAATACTGCTGCAGCTGCCGCCCATCATCACCGGCAGCACGCGACGGGCTGATGAACTCATATTGTATGTAATCAGACCAGGCACTGAACTCATCGAGCATCTCGCGCGTATCGTTGCGCAACCTCCGAAACCCGGCCGGAAGCTCACCATCCAGATAAACCCTGAAATATACAATGTCATCCAGCTCCCTGAGCATGTTCCTGGTGGCAGCGGTCAGACTGTATCGCCTGTCACCGGTCAGGTCAATTCTTGTAAACCAATAGGATCCCAATACATTGACCACGATGATGAGCATCAAAACTGAGATAAGCGGCACAAGACGCAAGCGTTTATATTGCCTGTAGCTGGCCGCCTGCCGGGCAATGCCAAGGATCAAGACGATCACGCCCGTAAAATACAGGATGTCGCGACTGTCAATCACACCCCGCCCCATTGAAGCATAGTGTGCTTGCAAACCCAGGCTGCGAATAAACAGGTCGAGCTGTCCGAAAAGCGCAAGGGAATGTATCATCTCAAAGCCGATAAACATAAATCCGCTGAGGAACAGCGCAACGATAAATGCTACTATTTGATTATCAGTAATTGCAGAAGATAACAGTCCAATGGCCACGAACACCATCCCAAGGAAAAACAAGCCCAGATAGGAGCCCCAAACACCACCGGTATCAACACCGGGCGGCGCTGCATACAACTGAAGGCTGACAAAGTAGAGAAGAGTGGGCAGCAAGGAAACTGCAACGAGAGCAACGCCGGCAAAATACTTGGCGATTACAATCTGAAGATCTGTAACAGGCTTGGTGATGAGCATCTCATAAGTACCACTGCGCAATTCATCAGCATAAAAGCGCATGGTGATGGCCGGTATCAAAAAGAGAAAAACGAAGGGCGCCAGCACAAAAAAGCCATCCAGGTTGGCATAACCCGAGTCAAGAATGTTATATTCTCCAGGGAAGACCCATAAAAACAAACCGACGATGACGAGGAAAACAGCTATGACCACATAGGCGATCAAGCTGTTAAAAAAACCATTGATTTCTCTTTTAAAAAGTGCCCACATATTTTATTAAGCTATTCCGAAATAAAATCAATCGTAACAGAGTCATTGATCTGTAAACCAAGCAATGAGGATGCCTTTCCCTGGTTTATGGCAATCTCCAGAAACCCTGTTGAGCCAAACAGGGCCAGCCACTCACCGGGTGCTACATCAGCATACGACCGGAAAATCTGCGTGATCACCTCGCCCGGAAGCCGGAAACTGATCTCAAAAGGCCGGTTCTTCCCAACACTTCTGAACAATTTCCGGTCAATGTTTACAAAAACATTCTCATAGTTGTCTATGAATATAACCTTCCCTATAATCATGTCGGGATGCACGACGGGTTTAAAAGCAATGCGCTCATTCAGAGCCGGGTGCGGATTGCCTATCTCCTCTAGCTTTTTTCCTGAAGCCAGCATCGCTGCCGCTTTAACGAACACATCACGTGTGGAAAAACTAAAGTAGTCGGTATCCTGAATAATGTCAAGCTCTATAATAGCTTGCGGTGCCTTATCGAGCATCAGCGAAAAAATACCGTTGTCAGCACCAATGAAATACTGATCGTTGTGTTTTAGGATGATATGAGGGGTATTGAGCCCGGCCTCCGTATTTACCCCTACCAGGTGGATGCTATCCGGCGGGAAATCGCGACAAGCATTGCGCAATACAAAGCTTGCATGCATGATGTCATAACACTGGACGTCATGGCTGATGTCAATGATCACAGCATCTGGAATCTGCCGGAGCAAGGCGCCCTTTACGGCACCGGCATAATGATTTCCTGTGCCCCAGTCAGTTGTCAGGGTAATGATGGTCATAGATGATCCCCCACTTTAAATTTTGATATAATGATAGCATTGCTGCAAATATCTGACAAAAATATTGTTATTTTGCACTTCAAAAGTAATGATTTAATGGGTGAAAAAAT
The DNA here is from genome assembly GCA_007125275.1 of Bacteroidales bacterium. The sequence continues at coordinate 4,298 of SLDN01000119.1, forward strand.
AATCAAAATTGAAAGCATTCATCCTCCTGAGATTTTTGGACTTAGGGAGGAGAAGCTGAAGCTGCTGCAGAACATCTTTCCAAAGCTGCGGATTGTGTCGCGTGGCGAGGAGCTTATCATCATCGGAGACAAGCACGAGACGACGTTTTTTGAGGCGAAGTTTCAACTGATGCTGGCTCATTATGAACGGTTCAGCAAGCTGACAGAGGAAAATATTCTGGAGATCATGGCCCGTGAAAATGGCCATGCTGCATCATTGGATCAGGAAGGCACGCGCGATGGCGACCTCTTGTTGTATGGTCGCAATGGAATGGCAATCAAAGCACGGTCGCCGAATCAGCAAAGGATGGTTGACAGTTTTAAGAAGCACGACATGCTTTTCGCCATTGGTCCTGCAGGAACCGGTAAAACATATACGGCTGTTGCCCTGGCTGTAAGGGCGCTGAAAAACAAAGAGGTGAGGCGCATCATCCTGGCGCGGCCGGCCGTGGAAGCAGGCGAAAACCTGGGATTCCTGCCCGGCGACCTCAAAGACAAACTCGACCCTTACCTCCGCCCGCTCTACGATGCCCTCCGTGATATGATACCGCCCGCAAAACTGGCCACATACCTCGAAGACGGCACCATAGAGATTGCTCCCCTCGCCTTTATGAGGGGCAGAACACTCGATAATGCATTCGCCATCCTGGATGAAGCACAAAATGCCACAGAAAGCCAGCTCAAAATGTTCCTGACCCGCATGGGCAGGTCCGCAAAGTTCATCATCACTGGCGACATCACACAGATCGACCTGCCCAAACATCAGGTTCCCGGACTCTTTAAAGCCATCAAACTGCTTAACAACGTCAAAGGCATAGAGTTCATCTTCCTGAATCAGCGGGATGTGGTAAGACACGACCTGGTAACGCGCATCATCGAAGCTTATGAAAGCAGCAGCCAGCATGACCAAAAAGACCTGCCCAAAGACAGTATAACCCAAAATAATAAACCAAAATAATAAACACATCACATGCAAGCCATCACAAAAACAAACTTCAAATTCCCCGGACAAACAAAGCTTTACGAAGGCAAAGTCCGCGACGTTTACACAATTAATAACGAACAGATGTTGATGGTGGTCACCGATCGCATCTCTGCTTTCGACATCGTACTTCCCAGGGGTATTCCCTACAAAGGTCAGGTGCTGAACCAGATCGCCGCCAAATTCCTGGATGCCACTGCCGACATCGTGCCCAACTGGAAAACCGCTTCGCCCGACCCCATGGTTACGGCAGGTATTTTCTGTGAGCCATTCAAAGTTGAAATGGTGATCAGAGGTTACCTCACCGGCCATGCCTGGCGCGAATACAAAAAAGGCAAGCGAAGCCTTTGCGGGGTGCCGATGCCGGAAGGAATGACAGAAAATGAAAGATTCCCCGAGCCCATCATCACGCCAACAACCAAAGAAGACGTTGGGCACGATGAAGACATTTCCCGTGAAGACATTCTGGCCCATGGGCTGGTCAGCAAGAATGACTATGTGAAGCTCGAAGATTATACCCGTGCCCTCTTCCAAAGAGGCACAGAAATGGCAGAAAAGATGGGCTTGATACTGGTAGATACAAAGTATGAGTTTGGAAAAGCCGACGGAAAAATATATCTCATTGATGAGATCCATACACCGGACTCAAGCCGCTATTTTTACAAAGAAGGCTATGAAGAAAGGCAGGCTGCCGGACAACCGCAGAAACAACTTTCAAAAGAATTTGTGAGAGAGTGGCTGATGGAGAAAGGCTTTAACGGACAAGCAGGACAAAGCCCCCCGGAAATGCCCGACGACTTCGTGCAACAAGTCTCTGATCGTTACATTGAGCTTTTTGAGAAAATTACCGGCGAAAAGTTCATCAAAACGCCTGACGAGAACATTCTTGAGCGGATTGAACGCAACTGCCTTCAATTTCTTACCAATTGATATCCTGCAACCCTGATATCACTTCTTTTTTGTATGTTTGCCGATCATCTTAACCCTAAATAATATTACACATTATGCAATCAGTTATTGGAATCCGTCACGAAGACAAATATCTTATGGAGAGGCGCACGCCCATTACGCCGGCGCACGCTGAAAAGCTGATCCGTCAGCACGGCATCAATGTTCAGGTAGAAACCTCACCCAAGCGTGTTTTTCCCGACAAGGAATATTCAGAGGTGGGTGCAGAGGTTGTGAGTGACCTGAAAGAAGCCTCCGTTATCTTCGGAGTCAAGGAGATTCCGGCAACTGCCTTTGAGAACAATAAAACCTATGTTTTTTTTAGTCACGTGATCAAAGGACAGCCCTACAATATGCCGATGCTTTCGAAAATGATGGACATGGGCTGTAACCTCATTGACTACGAACGAATCGTGGATGACCAGAACAAGCGGTTGATCTTTTTTGGCAAATTCGCCGGTCTGGCCGGGATGATCAACTCGCTGTGGAGTGCCGGACAAAGGCTGAAAGAACTTGGATATGCAGATAATCCTTTTCTGGGTATCAAGCAGTCCTGTCAATATGCCTCTTTGAAAGAAGCCAAAGAAGCCGTCTCAGCCGTTGGCCGCCAGATAGCAGAAAAAGGGCTGCCAGCAGGCCTCCAGCCTTTTACCATTGGGTTTACAGGTTACGGGAATGTTTCGATCGGCGCACAGGAAATCGCCAACCTGCTGCCTTCAAAAGAGATCACACCCGACCAATTGTCCGAACTAAAAAACAGACAGCAGCTGCCTGAGAACATCATCTACAAAGTTATTTTCAAAGAAGAACACCTTTCCCGCAAAAAGGATGGCAGTGCATTTGAGCTGCAAGACTATTACGCACATCCCGAAAAGTATGAAAATGATTTCGAACAGTACATCCCGCATCTCTCGATATTGATGAATTGCATGTATTGGGATACGCGTTACCCGCGCATTGTTACCAAAAAGTTTCTTAAAGACCTGTACAGCAAAGGAAACCCAAAGCTAACAGTTATTGGCGATGTTACCTGCGACCCTGACGGTTCCAT
>SLDN01000004.1 GCA_007125275.1 Bacteroidales bacterium
TAGTTCTGCAAGTACTGGTATTTAATAATGTTTATCTTGGTGGGTATCTTAATCCACAAGTCTATGTGTTTTTTATTCTTGTGTTGCCTGTATTTATTACCGGGTATGTGTTGTTGCTGGTAGCGTTTTTAATAGGCCTGGTGGTGGATATTTTTAGTAATTCGTTGGCTATTCATGCTTTCTCATGTGTATTGATGGCTTTTTGCAGACCTGCAATTATTAGGCTTTTTGCAGGAAATTTGGAAGCAGAAACCACGGAGTCGCCATCTTTCCATATCTTTGGTGCCTTTTCTCTTGTTATGTATAGTTTTGTGCTCATCCTGATTCATCATGTGAGTTTATTTTTGATGGAAATTTTTAGATTTGATGAATTTGTTCAAACCTTAAAACGGGCAGCATTAAGCAGTGGTTTAACGGCAGTTTTTGTTATATTGGCCTTTGCTTTAGTAGAAGGGTCATCGACCCGAAAACGCTATTAAACTATTTATCAGGTTAAAAAATCATAAAGTCTTGATTTTCCCTGTCTTTTGTATTTAACTTTGACAAACCAAATAATATTGGTTTATTGAAATATGATCAGACTAGCATTTCTTGCGGTTGCTTTGATTCTGTTTGCGATGTCATGTCAATCGCAAAAACAAGGAAAAGAAAAAGACCATTTTATTCTGAAAGGTAAGCTTGAAAATGCCGACCAGGTTACCCTATTGTTGCAGGAGCTGACAACAAGGGAGCTTGTCACCCTCGATAGCTTTTGTACAGATGCAACAGGAGTATTTGCCTACAGGGGCAAAACAGAAGAAGCAGGATTCTTTGTTCTGCGCATCGATGATTCAAACTACATTACCTTGTTGGTTGAACCGGGAGAAGAGCTGTTTATCTCCGGGGATGCCAACAATCTGGCAAACAACTATGCTGTTGATGGCTCAGAGGGTTCATCCCTGCTGTCAGCGTATTTTAAAAGAATAAACTCCAACAACGAACGGCTTGATTCTCTTCGGGTGATTTATAAGGCTCAGCGCTATAAGGAAGAGTTTGCTGATATTCGGGATGATCTTAGAGCATCTTACAGGGCATTGTTCAGGGAGCAGCAGCTTTATGTAAAACAATTCATAAACAAGAACCCCCGGTCTCTCGCCTCCATCATCGCCCTGTATCAATACTTTGGGAACAGGTTATTATTGAATAATGAGGAGCATTTTACCTATTTTGAATCCTTATCAGGTTCTTTATCTGAAGTTTATCCTGCGAATAAGCATGTAATGGATTTAAATCGACGTGTAAGCCAACAGAAAATGGTTGACTTGCGGCGCAATATGCAGCATGATGATATTGCAGTTGGTAACAAGGCGCCAGAGATTGTGCTTCCGGGTGTTGATGGCAAAAAAATAGCTTTGTCATCTCTCAGCGGACATTATGTGCTTATCGACTTCTGGGCTAGCTGGTGCAACCCTTGCCGCAAAGCAAACCTTGAGCTTAAAAGGATTTATGACCAATACCATGACGATGGCTTTGAGATATACGGGATATCGCTCGATCGTACCCTTGAGCAATGGAGGCAGGGCATCGAAGAAGATGGCATCACCTGGACACAGGTTAGTGATCTCAGGCTGTGGAACTCTGCGGTTGTGAGCCTTTATGGCGTTGAACGAATACCGTTGGCCATCCTGATAGACCCGGATGGCAAGATCATCAATGCAAACATTTCTACAGAAGAGCTGGAAGAGTTTCTTGCTGGGAAATTCGGCAGCAAGAAATACTTGGCCCTACCATAGCTTTTCTACATCATACGCTTCTTCAACCACTTTCTGGTAGTGGTCTGCCGGTAAGTCCCAGCTAATATCTGGTGCCTTTTCATTAAGTACTGCCAGACGCCTGTTTTGGGCATCAAAAATCATGGTGCCGTCGTAATTATCATGTGGCGGGTAATGAATATGCAGGGTGATGGCAGGTTCCAGCGGCGAAGTGTTCTGTAATTTGTGGATTACATTGTAGGGCTCATAAATGATCTCACCGGGTTTGTGTGTCTTTGTTGGATGCAGAAAAACCTTTTTCTTGCGGGCAGCATAACCATAAATGGTCTCTGCAATGATGCCAGTTAAGGGCAAAACATAACCCCAGAAATGTTTTTGCTGGTGTATGGGAAGAAAAAATTGCGGAGGCCACGTCATCAGTAAAACCTGCATTGGCGAGTCCACAACCTTAATGCGGTTGTAGATCGATAAATCAATGCCATCAAGGTATTTCTCATATTCGAGCTCTTTAACAGGAACGCTTGCCAGGGCCTTCATGGCTTCTGCGGGGTTGATCTCCTTCTCCTTTAACAGGCCCAATGCTTGTATCAATTTTTCCATCATATTGTTATTTAGGTTTTTCTGAATGTGAACAGGCTGCCAAATGCAGTATAACAGCACCATTTTGGGATGATAAATATACTACTTTTTGATGAATGTATCGTCAATGGCCTCTGATTTTATTCATGCCTCTTCATAAGATGCAATGATTCTTGTGCTTGTCCGGTTTTTTGTTTTATTTTTGTCATTGCTTTTTATATTTCCGTGTTGAACTTTTTTATCTTGATGACAGGCCAATGCCAGCAGAAAAAAAGATTTATTTTTTATCCGACAGCCATCTGGGCGTGACTGACTCTACCAGCAGCAGTTTTCGTGAAAAACTGATGCTTGAATGGTTCGACCGTTATGGTCAGAATGCAAAAGCGATATACCTTTTGGGCGACATATTTGACTTTTGGTTTGAGTACCGGAGGGTTGTTCCAAAAGGCTATGTAAGGCTCCTGGGTAAAATTGCGGGCATCACAGATAAAGGAATCCCCGTTCATTATTTTACAGGAAACCATGATATGTGGGCCTTTGGATATTTTGAAGAAGAGCTGGGCGTGAAGATGCACCGAAAAGCTATCTATACAAACCTGGGAGGCAAAGAATTTTGTATCGGACATGGCGACGGCCTGGGTCCGGGTGATCATGGCTACAAGCTCCTTAAGGCTTTCTTCTCCTGTCGCGTCTGCCAGAGGCTTTTCTCATTTCTCCATCCCGGATTTGGCATGAGGCTGGCAATGTTTTTTTCAAGAAAAAGCCGAATGGCCAATCAGAAAAAACCGGAAGTTTTTAAAGGCGAGGAGCAGGAGAGCCTGGTTCATTACTGCCGTGACGTTTTGCGCGAACGAAAGGTGGATTATTTTGTCTTTGGCCATCGCCACCTGCCCCTGAACATCGAAGTGGCTCCCGGCGTTCATTATGTGAATACCGGCGACTGGGTAAATCATTTTACTTTTGCTGAATTTGATGGTGATAAGATTGAATTGAAAGCTTTTAAACCTGATGCCGGCTGATGACATTAAAACAATACATCAACCACTGCCGTTTCTAAAAAAAATACTGCTATGCTGAATGAACAGGACATCAAACAGATTGAAGAGAAAGGGATAACGAGGGAGTTATTTCTGGAACAGATCAACCGCTTCAAGCAGGGCTTCCCTTCCCTGAACCTCGACCGCCCGGCCACTGCCGGTGATGGTATCAGGGTTTTTGATGATGATGAGGTGATGGCGCTGGTTCGAGGCTTTGATCAGGCCGGAAACGATTACCGGATGCTGAAGTTCGTTCCGGCCAGCGGCGCTGCCAGCAGGATGTTTAAAGAGGTATTTGCCTGGCGCGACCTGCTCAAAGCCGGCGTCGGCGTAGATGAGCTCCTTGCCGATAAGCCTGATGCTGCTGACTTCTTTGGCCGGATGCGGGAAAATGCTTTCTGGGAAGACCTGAAGCTGCTAATGGACAAAGATGACCTTGATGCGGATCACTTGCTGGACAGCAAAAACTATTTGCCCTTGCTGGAATACCTGCTCTTTGATCCGGGACTCGATTATGCCGACCTGCCCAAAGCACTGATCGCCTTTCACCGATATGATCACAGTGTGCGCACATCCATTGAAGAACACCTCGTGGAAGGCGCCTTTTACATCAAAGACAAAAATGGCAGAGTGCGTATACACTTTACCCTCTCACCCGAGCACACCATCGGGTTTGAAGCAAAAACGGAAGCCGTTAGAAGCATATATGAGAACAGGTATTCAGTCAAATACGATGTGAACTGGTCAGTGCAGAAGTCATCAACCGACACCATTGCCGTAGGTAGCGACAACCTCCCTTTCCGCAATACTGACGGGTCATTGCTGTTCAGGCCGGGTGGCCATGGTGCCCTCATCGAAAACCTGCAAGATCTCCGCAATGACGACATCATCTTTATCAAAAACATTGATAATGTAGTGCCTGACAGGTTGAAAGAACAAACCATAACCTGGAAAAAAGTGCTGGGAGGTTTGCTGATCATGCTTCAGCAGGAAGTATTTGGCTTGCTGAAGCGATTGGATGAAGCCCATCTGACCGAAACAGAATACACCTCAGCAGTAAAGTTTTGCGTTGAAGAGCTCCAGATTGACAAGAGTGCATTTCCGGATGATGCTGAACAAGGCTGCAAGGTGCTGCAACAATTGCTGAACAGGCCAATCCGCGTATGTGGTATGGTCAAGAATGAAGGCGAACCGGGTGGCGGACCGTTCTGGGTGAAAAATGATCAGGGGGTGAGCTCCCTTCAAATCGTGGAAATGTCGCAGATCAATTTGGATGACCCCGGGCAGGCTGCCTTGGTAAAGAATGCCAGCCATTTTAATCCTGTTGACCTGGTCTGCAGCATCAAGGATCATAAAGGAGAAACGTTTGACCTTAAGCAGTTCATTGACCCGGATACAGGCTTTATCAGTCACAAATCAAAAGATGGCCGTGCGTTGAAGGCCCTGGAGAGGCCCGGCCTCTGGAATGGAGCAATGGCACACTGGAACACCGTGTTTGTGGAAGTGCCGTTGATTACTTTTAACCCGGTTAAAACCATTAATGACCTACTGCGGCCGGAACACCAGTAACGTTTTTCGATTGTCGATTGTCGATTTCCGATTATTTAGCGGTTTGCCCGGATTTGCATTTTGTGACGAATGAATTGTTCAATGTGCTCCACGCCGATATCCTTGGCAAGTATTTTTTTGTCTTCATCCAGAATAAAAAACTGGGGGATGGCAAAGATATTGTACTTGTCCCTGAAGCCGGAACGGTTTTGGGCATCATTTGCATGGATCCAGTCCAGTTGGTAATCTGAGATTACCCTGAGCCACTTATCTCTGTCTGTTTCTGTATTTACCGAAAAGACCTTTACCCCTTCTCCCTGAAGATTCCGGTATGCTTCTTTGAGTGCGGGGGTGGCTTGCCTGCAGAATCCACATTCGGAGTCCCAGAAGTAAACGATCAGGTAATCTGCCTCCACGTCATGAAGAACAACGGGGTTACCCTCAGGGTCATACACACGGATATCCGGAGCTACCTTCCCGAGCAATAGCGGCTTCATATCCATCGCTCGTGAAATGATGCGCTGCAATCGCTCCTCTTCCATCCAGTCTACCTCGCCCGTCATATAATAGTTTTCAACCATGTGCACAAATACGGCATCCATCCCCATCATGGGAGATGATTCGGCGTTGTTGGTGATGAACCATACGGTATACTTGAACATCTCCTTGTTTGCTCGTGACTTTTCAAGCACACGGTCGGCTTCCACAATGATGCTGTCGGGGTGCTGCATCAGCACGTTGTTGAAGAAAACACGCAACCTTGCGTGGTATACAGGTGTTTGCAGTATCCTGTCGTCGGTAAAATCTATGTTGTCAAAAAAGTGCTGTTTATACAGTTGATACATCTTTTGCCTGTCGATGCTGCCATCTGGCAGGGTAGGAGGGGCGGAGATTTCCGGGTCGCGCTGCGCCAGGATGATGAGCGAAAGCAATGCATCAGGATGATCATCGATCAGCCGGTTTTGTTTTTGCTGCACCTCTTGATCCATCTCAGTCAGTGCCTCCCTGATCTCGTGCTGACGGTCCGGGCCTGTCTCTTCCCGGTCCATTTCACTTTCAAGCGCTTGACGTTCTTTGCCTTTTTTGCCAAGAAAGCGTATGTAATCATAAAATGCTTCGTTGTCAGGAGAGTTTGCAAAGGTTGCCGATCCTGTAAAGTCATCAGGATCAACGCTTACTGAGAAAAACTGGTTGTGATCGATGATGAGTTCAAAATTCCTGTCATCCTCCATCACCACCAGATACAAACCGGGTTTTAAACGCTCCGGGCCGCTGAAAACTGCCTGCCCCGCCAAGTTCACCTGTGCGGTGTCTTTAAGGTACTGGCGGTTGCCAAAATGGTAGGCAAGGTAGTATTCGGTGTTGGACTGTCCTTTGATGCTGACATTTATCTGATGGCCTTCATTGGCGGTAACCAAACCGTAAAAGAGCAAAAAGAGTGTTGTGATATAAGCGGGTAAATATCTCATAAGCATATTTAGTTTTATATAGGCACTGTTTTTTTGGATGCTAAAGTAATGATTCTTCTTCATTTTGAAACAGATCAGGGCTGATATCATCTTTAAACAGCAATTGATGCACAGCGCCCAACGCGCTGATAAGCGCCGGCCCCCATCGCCACCGAAACAGATCCGTGAGATTTGCGATGGCATTCTGGCGCGCAGGCTCGGTGTTTTTCTGGTAGAGCATGATGAAATCTTTCATGTCCTGGTAGATGTCAGCCATGTTGTCGGCCAGGCTGGCCTCAACTGAATCGAAGTTGTGATCGTGGATGTAATATTGATCATTGGAACCGAGTTTCTCCCTTAGCACCTTAAACACTGTTTCCCATTGCTCCTCTGTAACATAGCGTTCATTGAACGCATCATTGCCAGTCTCTGAGGAATCAATGAGCGATGCCTTGAGGTAAATAAGGGGGGCAATTTTTTGAAAATAGAGCAGGATGTCGTTTGCTTTATAGTTCTCCGCTTTTTCAAAAAACAGGCAATACTCGTTGGCCACTGTTAGCATCTCGAGAGCGGCTTTGGTGTCTTGATTATTGTTCATTTCTTATTGCATTTGGCGATTTTGGGCAGGAATTGGTGATAAACTATTGTATAAACAGCAAGTTTACTTTAAAAGTTGTTGCAAAGGTTATTTTTTTTTGTTGGATTAAAAAAGATTTTAGTAATTTCGCCGTGCAAAAAGCCCAGGTGGTGAAATTGGTAGACACGCTACTTTGAGGGGGTAGTGGCCTTCCGGCTGTGCAAGTTCGAGTCTTGTCCTGGGCACCAAATTGATTATGACCAAAAAA
>SLDN01000028.1 GCA_007125275.1 Bacteroidales bacterium
CACTTTTAAGAAACTGAAGCACGCGCAGTCCATCCACTTTTTGATGGCAGGCACTCACAAATTGTTCCGCCGTGCTTGTGTTTTTTCTTAAAGGCAGGAAAGGGTCTTTTTCGCGAAACTGTTCTCGCAGGAAGTCAGACATAGGTGTTTCAGCTTCGGCATGGAAAAGACTTTGAAAAGCATCGTATGTGGTTTTTACCTTGTCAAAAAGCCGGTAGTCATACACGGGATAACTCTCCCAGTTTCCCATGCTCCCTTTTATTAGTGCCGGACCTGTGCCAAAGAATACCCTGTCAGAATAACGTGTTCCCGGATATACTTTTTCCTTGTTATAATTACATATCCAGCCTGCTTTTCTTAGCTTTTGCAGGAAATAAAAGTCCTCGCCGCTCTTTTTTGCGGTGATGCCGCCAATCTTCCTGTAGGCCCAAACCGGCAAAGCAATAGCAGAGCCGAGGGCTGTATAGCTATAAGGAGATTCGATGCGCCACATGTTAATGGCATAATGACGCATGTATATCTCATAACGCAGCATCGCCCTGTCAAGCTTCTCATCACCGCTAAGCTTGTGGTAATAAGGGTTTGAAAGCGCTATGGTACGAGGGTGACGGTAAAATATTTCATGAATTGAATGCAAATAAGCGGGGCCAAAAGTCGTATCTGCATCAAGGCTGACGATAATATCATCATCGGAAGCCTGACGGTTGATGGTGTCCATGAGCACCTTACGGGCCTGGCCAACACCATAGGCTTTCCTGCCCCATCCAAGGCCTCTGCTGCTGTGATCAATTATATGCAGATTTCCTGCTTTCAGGCTTTTGAGAAAAGAGAGGCTTTGCCGGTTGTTCTGACAAATATGCTGCTTCTCGGAATCATTCCACCAGTCATCCGGCTGATTTACGCACACCCAAACACTGTAATCTGCATCGCGCTGCATGGCCAAACACTCCATTGTACGGGGCAAAAAAGATGCCTCATTCATCGAAGGTATGGCGATATGGATCAAAACAGACTTTTTAGATGTTTTGGAATGGAAATGACAAGTAGTGTGTTGTATTCAGAAAAAGTGCACTTCTTACACTTCCATCGGGTCCTTTTTCTTAAGGAAAGCTGAAGTAGCCAATGAGAACACAAAGCCTATGAAGGTTATGGAAAACAGGCTGGAGATAAGAATCATCAGGGGTGTTGTCATCCTCATTGCCATATCCAGTTGTTGGTCAGTGATAGCAGGATTGGCCGCTATGATATTTTGTTCAGCAAGGATACGAAGCTGCTCAAAGGCATCGGGTGCGATAAACTTATAAAATACGAATAAAAAGATGCCTGAGATCAGGGCCGCAAATAAGGATACCATTGTGCCAAAGCCAAGGGCACGACCGTAAGTGATAAAACCTCCCGAATCATCATCCCTGAATTTGATGGTGCCCAGAATAATCCCGGCCAGCAAGACAAGGTAAGTCAGATAAGACAGCCATCTTATCTCGGTTAGATTAAACATGTAGGTAAGCAACGTGATCAGGATCAGACCAATGCCTGTCAGCAGTCCATAGGTGAATGAGGTAACTGCCATAGATGATTTTTTCGTTTGCTCTGTGTTTTCCATGACTTAGTGTATTAATTATTTTTTCTATTATTAAGCAGTCAAAAATAGTAATTATATAAATATGGGTCTGTAATTTTTGAAAACAAATTAGCTGTGTTGTTGCTGAAAGCAGAAAATTATGTATTTTTGCACCGGGTAAGTCTGGTACGACCAGCTCCCGCTGAACTCCCCCAGGATCGAAAGGTAGCAAGGGTAAGCGGTCGTAGCGGTGCGATACCATGCTTACCCTTCTTTTTAGCAGCCCGAAGTCAAATGTGCAAATGTGCAAACTCCAAACCATAAACCAGCAACCAGCAACCAGTAACCCGTAATTTTTTAACCATGAAATTTTTCATTGACACAGCCAACCTGGAACAGATCAAAGAAGCCAATGATCTTGGCATTCTTGACGGTGTAACGACCAATCCTTCACTGATGGCGAAAGAAGGCATCCGCGGTGAGGAAAACATTAATAAACACTATGTTGATATCTGTAACATCGTTGATGGCGACGTAAGTGCTGAGGTTATCGCTACCGATTTTGAAGGCATCATCAGGGAAGGGGAGAAGCTTGCAGCCCTGCATCCGCAGATCGTAGTCAAAGTCCCGATGATCAAGGAAGGGGTTAAAGCGATTCGTTACTTTACAGATAAAGGCATTAAGACGAACTGTACGCTTGTGTTTTCAGCAGGCCAGGCCATACTCGCAGCAAAGGCCGGTGCAACCTATGTTTCACCTTTCATTGGCCGCCTCGACGACATTTCAACAGATGGTGTAGAGCTGGTAGCCCAAATTGTGGATATTTACAGGTATTATGATTTTGAAACACAGGTGCTGGCTGCAAGCATCAGGAACACAATGCATATTCTGCAGTGCGCAGAAGCAGGCGCCGATGTGGTTACCTGTCCGCTTGACCCCATTCTGGGATTACTGAAGCACCCATTGACAGACAGTGGACTGGCAAAATTTCTTGCTGATCACAACAAAAAGTGATCATATATTACCGGCACTTTTGTCGTTTATTATTAATAATTTTGTATCATTAACCACAAAATGGAAAAAACGATGAAAGCTATCGTGTTAACTTTATTGCTGCTTGCTCCCTTCATCAATGCTTTTGGTGCAGATGAACCGCGACGCGACAGGATTACAGAGGTCCTCGAAGCAGAACCTTCCAAAACATATCTTGTTTACAAATTCGAGATCAAGGAGAACATCGCCGCCCCTGCCTTGCATCGCACGCAGCGTGCCTTTGAAGAAGCTGACAGCCTCATGGCGGACTTTATACTCTTACATATGAACACCTATGGTGGAGCCGTAGATATAGCTGATTCGCTTCGTACCCGCCTGATGCAATCGCGCATCCCTGTGATCGTATTTGTAGATAACAATGCCGCCTCTGCCGGTGCATTGATCTCCATTGCAGCTGATCGCATTTACATGCGCCCCGGCGGCAATATCGGTGCAGCAACTGTGGTTGATCAAACAGGTGAGGTCGTACCCGATAAGTACCAGTCGTATATGCGCTCCATGATGCGTTCAACCGCTGAAGCCAAAGGGCGCGACCCGCAGATTGCCCAGGCAATGGTCGACCCCGCCATCGAAGTGGAAGGTGTTATTGAAGCCGGAAAGGTGCTTACTTTTACAGCCTCAGAAGCCATGCGCTGGGGCTTTGCCGAAGGGATGGCAGAAAATGTGGAAGAGGTGCTGGAGCTTGCCGGTATTACACCAAATACGATTGTTGAGCAACAGCTGACCATGACAGATCGTATGATACAGTTCCTGATCAACCCCATTGTCAGCGGCCTGCTTATCATGTTGATACTCGGAGGCATCTACTTCGAACTGCAAACACCCGGCCTCGGCTTTCCCATATTGCTGGCAATATCAGGGGCTTTGCTTTACTTTGCACCTCTCTACCTGGAAGGATTGGCTACCCACTATGAAATCGTGCTGTTTGTACTTGGCCTCATACTCATCGCTGTTGAACTATTTGTGATACCCGGCTTTGGCGTTACAGGCGTACTGGGTGCCATTTTCGTGATCTCCGGCCTGGCGCTGGCCATGGTGGGTAACGTTGGTTTTGACTTCACCGGTGTCGATTCCGGCGAAATACTGAAAGCCTTTCTCATTGTTATCATCGCCTTTTTCTTGTCACTCACGGGGTCATTCTATCTCGGGCAGCGCCTCTTTTCCACGAACAGGTTTGGTGAACTCGCCCTGAATACCATCCAGGAAACAAGCTCCGGATATACCTCTGCCGATGCAACCATGAAAACCCTGGTGGGAAAAACAGGAACAGCATTCACGATGCTGAGGCCAAGTGGAAAAGTTCAAATGGATGATGAAATTTATGACGCCACAGCCCTGACAGGTTATATTGATAAAGGAGAAAATATCAAAGTTGTTAAATACGAAACTTCACAGGTGTTTGTTGTTAAAGCTTAAACAAGGATAAGAAAGCTTAAACAGGGATAAGTTTTGCCTGCAGAAAATAAGTATAGCAAAATGATTCAAGATAATATAACAAAGTTCTCACCATTGTATACTGACATGTATCAGCTCACAATGGGACAAGCCTATTTCCTGCAGTCGAGAAGCGATGTGCCGGCGGTCTTTGATTATTTTTTCAGAAAACTGCCCTATGATGGCGGTTATGTGATTTTTGCCGGACTGAGTGACCTGTTGCATGCATTGGGAGAGCTTAGATTTATGACGTCGGACATCGATTTTCTGCACAAGCGGGGATTTAACGCTGACTACCTGGACTACCTGAAATCTTTTCGTTTTAAAGGAAGCATTTTTGGTATGGCGGAGGGTGAGCTCGTATTTCCGGTTGAACCCGTTTTGCGTGTTGAAGGTGGTTTGCTCGAAACCCAGCTCGTTGAGACCCTGTTGCTGAATCTTCTAAACTTCCAGTCGCTGATAGCCACCAAAGCCAGCAGAATACGCAAATCAGCCGGCAACCGCCTGCTTACCGATTTTGGGCTGCGCAGGGCGCAGGGTACTGGAGGCATACACGCCAGCAGGGCTGCCATCATCGGTGGCTTTGACAACACATCCAATATGTTGGCAGCCAGACTGCATAACCTGCAATCAAGCGGTACAATGGCTCACTCCTTCATTGAATGTTATGACAGCGAGCTTGAAGCTTTCAGGGCGTATGCAGATACTTTTCCTGACCAATGTGTGTTGCTGGTTGATACATACAATTCGATGAAAAGTGGCCTGCCAAACGCCATCACTGTTGGCAAAGAACTTTTGGAGAAAGGACATAAGCTCATGGGCATCCGCCTCGATAGCGGCGACCTGGCCTATCTCTCAAAAAGAGCCAGAAAAATGCTTGACGAAGCCGGGCTGAATGAAACAAAGATCGTCGTCTCAAATCAACTGGATGAACACGTTGTGAAAAGCCTGATAGAACAAGGGGCACCCATTGACATTTTCGGAGTCGGTACAAGCATGATCACCGGTCGGCCGGATGGCGCAATTGACGGAGTATATAAACTTTCTTCCGCAGCAAATAAACCAAGACTGAAAATATCTGAGAACCTCCAGAAAACAACATTCCCGGGTAAGAAAAAAGTGCTGCGTTATATAAACGACGATGGACAATATTTTGGGGATTGCATCGCTACACATGAAGAGGCAGATCCCGAAATCATGATTCATCCTTTTGAGAAAGAAAAATCCGTTTCACTCACAGGGATGCCACTCGAGGATTTGTTTCAATGCCATATGAACAAAGGTGAAATTGTTACACTGCCTTTAACTCCTTTTGAAATAAGGGAAAAAGCAAGTAACAGACTGGCAAAGCTTCCTGAAGAGCATAAACGGTTTGATTTTCCACATATTTATAAAGTAGGCGTCTCTAAAAAACTGATGCAGCTACAAACGGATATTATCAAAAAAATGCAACACATCAACAGGGTCGAACCACACAACTAAAAATAGACAATCAATGACCAGTAACCAGTAACCAGTAATCATAAACCACAAATTACAAATTGTAACATATGAAAGCACTAATCATTGCAGACATTCAGTACGACTTTTTACCTGATGGTGCATTGGGTGTTCCTGATGGGGATAAGATCATTCCTTTGGTGAATGATATTCAAAAACAATTTCCGCTCGTGGTGGCGACACAGGACTGGCATCCGCCACGGCATAGGAGCTTTGCATCCAGCCACCGCGGGAAGAATGTGTTGGAGACGGTCATGCTTGGAGACATTGAACAGATTTTATGGCCCGACCATTGTGTGCAGGGTACAAGAGGGGCAGCAATATCTGAAGAATTATCCCTGCACAACGTTGCCGCCATTTTCCGCAAAGGGATGAGTCCTGAAATCGACAGCTACAGCGCATTTTATGATAATGAGCACAAGAAATCAACAGGCCTCTCTGACTATCTCAAAGGCAAAGAGGTTGATCAAGTCTATGTTTGCGGGCTTGCCGGCGACTTCTGTGTAGCCTACACGG
The DNA here is from genome assembly GCA_007125275.1 of Bacteroidales bacterium. The sequence continues at coordinate 6,065 of SLDN01000028.1, forward strand.
CCCTGGACGCACTTAAAGAGGGCTTTGATACCTTTCTTGTGGAAGATGCCACCCGCCCAATTGACGCAGAAGGTTTTGAAAAGATGAAAAGCCTGATCCGTGAAAATGGCGGAAAAGTGATCAAAGCCTCTGACATACAGAAATAAGATGTAATTTGGTTCTGCTGAAGAACTTAAACTGTTATTGGTAAGACCATGCAAATCCAGTCTGTGCACATTGACAATGCAAAATTAATAGAGGGCAGTGTGTATCAATTCAGGGTTTTGAAAACCGTTTCCCTGGCCCCGGAGGATGACTGGTTCGTATTGGAGGATCCTCAAGGCTATAAAATACTGCTGCCTGAGTTGTTTTATAAAGATTATGGCTTTGCCCCGGGTGATGTTATCAACTGCCGCGTTGACAAGGTCAACTGCAACGGAAAGGTGTTTCTGGAGCCTGAGCATCCGCATTACCGGGAGGGCGAAGCATACCCGTTTTTAGTCCATTGCAAAGGACAACGAAAAGATATCCTGGGTGCCGACGAATTCTTTTTCATGGTGACAGATGTCTTCAATAAGCAGTGGAAAGTACGCATCCACTCAAAATCGCTTTGGGATGATCCGCCAAAAAGCATCAAATGCCGGCTGAAACGCATTAAAAAAGGCATGCTATACTTACAATATGAGCATGATGACGACAAGACCGGTTATCTGGAAATCGGAAAATCATATGACTTTTCGATCATAGACGAAAAAACTGACCCGGAGAGTGGCAAGAGCTTCTTTATCCTAAAGGATGAAAATGGCCTAAAGCACTTACTCAATAAAAAATATTACAGACAGTACGGATTTCATACAGGGGCACACATTCAATGCCTTATAGAAAAGCAAGCTGCCGAAGGGTTCTACTTGCTGGAACCTGCTCATCCGTGTTATGAAACAGGAAAGAAGTATGAGTTTCCGGTTGACAGGATGGAAGAGATCC
>SLDN01000054.1 GCA_007125275.1 Bacteroidales bacterium
GCGCCTGAAAGCCGTTTCAGAAGACGATCCGGAGGCTTATGCAGAAGCTCTTCGGGACCGGCTGGACCTTCGCTGGAAGCGAAATGCCGGTACCAGAAGCAGAAAAGCATCCAACCAACGACTCTTCGTTATCCTATTGGTAATGTTTCTGTTGGTTTACTTGCTTTTTATTTTGTAGTTTTTTTTCTTAAACAGGATTCTTGCTCATACGGTTAAAAGGAAAATATGTCAGATGTGATTAAATTGCTGCCAGATGCCGTGGCCAACCAGATTGCTGCCGGTGAGGTTATTCAGCGGCCCGCTTCAGCTGTTAAAGAATTGCTGGAAAATTCAATTGACGCGGGCGCTGATCATATACAGTTGATCATCAAAGACGCAGGAAAAACCCTGATACAGGTTGTGGACAACGGTGCAGGAATGTCAGATACCGATGCCAGGTTATGTTTTGAACGCCATGCCACCTCTAAAATAGAACAGGCCAGCGACCTGTTTGCCATACGCACCATGGGCTTTCGTGGCGAAGCACTTGCCTCAATAGCCGCCATTGCTAAAGTGGAACTGAAAAGTCGTACTGAGGATTTGAGAATTGGGACACAAATTGTCATTGAAGCATCACGGGTTTCGTCCCAAATACCATGCAATTGTCCCAAAGGCACCTCGATTGCTGTTAAAAACCTGTTTTTTAATACCCCGGCACGTCGAAACTTCCTGAAATCTGATAACGTTGAAAAACGCCACATCCTTAATGAGTTTCAACGATTGGCCATCGTGCATCCCGATGTCTCATTCCTGTTTTACCAGAACAACCAACTCACACACCAGCTCAATAAAACAAACCTTAAGCAGCGCATCGCACACCTGTTTGGAAGCAATTATAACCAAAGGCTCATACCTGTTCAGGAAGAAACGCAAATCGTAGATGTGACTGGATACGTTGGAAAGCCTGAGTTTGCAAAAAAAGTGCGTGGCGAACAGTTTTTCTTTGTCAACAAAAGGTTTATCCGCTCACCCTATCTTAACCACGCCGTTGACCTGGCGTTTCAGGATCTGATTCCGGACGATGCTTTTCCCTCATTTTTTCTGTTCCTGGAAACAGCCCCGGAACAGATCGATGTCAATGTGCATCCAACCAAGACAGAGATCAAGTTTCAGGACGAAAGGTATTTCTACCAGATTATTAAATCGGCCGTGAAGCGGGCACTCGGGACTTTCAATATTACCCCCACCCTCGACTTTGACAGGGAAAGTGCCTTCGACAATATTCCTAAAGATGCCAACCGGCCCATAAAGCAGCCCGGCATCAACATTGATCCGGATTACAACCCCTTCAAAGATGATGGCAAAGCGGCACCATACAAGCAGGGAAGCCTTACTAGCCGGATAAACCCTCAACAGTGGGAGCAATTGTTTCCCGGGAAAGAGGATGTTCCGGTGCCAAAAATGCCACATGAAAGCGACCAGATAACCATTCGTACAGATTGGGACGATAAAAAGGAAGGGAATGGCGAGAAGAAATTTTCTCAGCTGCATAACCGTTATATCCTGACACCTGTGAAATCTGGTTTGATGGTCATCGACCAGCAACGTGCCCACGAAAGAATTTTGTTTGAAAGGTTTAAAATTTTATTACAAAACAGGAGCATGGCCTCACAGCAATTGCTCTTCCCTGAAAATATTGTTCTGAACGAAAACGATGGTGATATACTTAAAGAGATTATTGAAGAAATAAGAAACATCGGATTTGGCATCAACGAGTTAGGCAAAACCACTTTTGTCATTGATGCGATTCCCGTTGACCTGGTCGGGGATTATGTTTTACAAGATGTGGTAGAGGGGATCATTGAGCAGGTGCAGAAGAACAAATTGGATATTAAGCTTGACATGCGCACCAATGTCTTGCGTTCGCTGGCCAAAAGACTGGCTATTCGCCACGGCAAAGCACTCTCCCGGGAAGAAATGACGGCGCTTGCCGACAGTTTATTTGCCTGTGATATGCCCCAGCAATCGCCGGCCGGGAAGCCCGTGCTCAGCATTATCTCTAATGAAGAGCTTGCTTCAAGGTTCAAATAGCATAATATTCGTATTTTTGTCCTATAATAAAAATATGACAAGCTTCGGCAGATAAACTTTCTGCTCTTAATAACGTTTTATCCATATAACAAAGTAAATTGACCATCGATGCAATACCGACCTGCTGCTTTTAACATGATGCCCGTAGTTGTTAAGAATCTATTGATAATCAATGGGTTGTTTTTTCTTGCCACCCTGTCCTTCGGTGGTGCCTTCCAGATCAACCTCATTAAGATTCTTGGCCTTCACATGCCGGGGTCGCCTGATTTTCAACCTTTTCAGATGGTTACGCATATGTTTATGCATGCCAACTTTTCGCACATATTTTTCAATATGTTTGCCTTGTGGATGTTTGGCACAGCCATAGAAAACCTGATGGGTTCCAAAAGGTTTCTTACTTATTACCTGATTACGGGATTTGGCGCAGCTTTTCTTCACCTGGGAGTGAGTTACCTCGAAGCATTAAGTCTTCGCTCAGAACTGCTGGCAGCCGGCTATACAGCAGCGGACCTCAAACACTTTATCGACACTGGAACATACAGAGTCATATCCGGAGCTTCTGAACAAACACTTGTTGCTTATCTGACAAAATTCTTTATCCCCACAGTGGGTGCCTCAGGTGCTGTCTTTGGCATTTTGCTTGCCTTTGGGATGTTTTTTCCAAACAGCTACATTTACCTGTTTTTTGCCATACCGGTTAAGGCCAAATACTTTGTGATAGGTTATGGTGTACTGGAGCTTTACTTTGGCTTTACCTCTGATGGGAACATAGCACACTTTGCTCACCTTGGCGGCATGATTTTTGGTTACCTGCTCATACGATACTGGCGCCAGAGAAGGCAAATATATTATTAATCCAAAGTATCTGTTCCCGATTATGCAAAACCCGCTTTTACAGGAGATAAAAAACTTTTTTGTGCATGGCTCAGTGTTATCCAGACTGATCGGCATCAATGTGCTCATATTCATAATCCTGAACGTGATTCGCGTTTTCTTTTTTCTGTGGGACATTGATGGCACAGGCCGAATAATGAGCGAGTGGCTGGGTGTTTCAAGCAATATTCACGTGGTGTTGCATCGCCCGTGGACGCTGATCACCTATATGTTTTTGCATTTCGACTTTCTCCACATCCTGTTCAATATGATTGTGCTATATGTTGGAGGCCGGCTTTTCAGCGACTTCATCGGTGCTGACAGGCTAACAGCCACCTACCTGATCGGTGGCGTCACCGGAGCAATTTTTTACATAGCTTCTTACAACATATTCCCGGTATTCCAGGAAAGGGTTTCCATCTCTCTGGCCATGGGTGCTTCTGCATCAGTGCTGGCGATCTTTATTGCGGTTTCTGTATATATGCCTGACTATCAGCTACCTTTGCTTTTGTTTGGCAGGATCAGGCTTAAGTATATTGCCATATTTTTTGTGGTGCTGGATGTGATCAGCATCGATAAGGGCAACCCCGGCGGACACCTGGCTCATCTGGGTGGAGCGCTCTGGGGCTTTATATATGCCAGCCTGCTCAAGAAAGGTAAAGACCCTGCCCTTGTTATCGGTTTTTACCTTGAAAAGCTTTCAAATATCTTCAGAAAGAAGCCTGCGTTTACGGTGGAATACACCAGGGAGCGACCCGTTGATGATGATGAATATAACAGGCAAAGGGTTGAGCATCAGCAGCGCATAGATCATATCCTGGATAAGATATCCAAGAGTGGTTATGATAGCCTTACGCGTGAGGAAAAGGAGCTGCTGTTCAAAATGGGAAACAACTAAAAAGCTGAATATTTTCAGCAAGTTGCTATGACAGCATTCAAGCTCACATCCGACTTCACTCCTACCGGCGATCAGCCCGATGCCATAGCACAACTCGTGCGTGGCATCAATGAAGGTTTACCTTTTCAGACCCTGCTCGGCGTGACCGGCTCCGGCAAGACCTTCACGGTAGCCAATGTGATTGAACAGGTTCAGCGACCCACACTGGTACTCAGCCATAACAAAACCCTCGCAGCGCAGCTGTATGGAGAATTCAGAAACTTTTTTCCGGAGAATGCAGTAGAATACTTTGTTTCCTACTATGATTACTACCAGCCCGAAGCCTACATTCCTACCACCAATACCTACATCGAAAAGGATTTATCCATCAATGACGAGATAGAAAAGCTCAGGCTAAGTACTACCAGCGCACTGCTATCAGGGCGCAGAGATGTGATTGTGGTAAGCTCCGTTTCCTGCATTTATGGTATCGGAAATCCCGATGATTTTCACGAAAATATCATACAACTTCATAATGGACTGATCATCAGCAGAAACAAATTGCTTCATCGCCTTGTGAACAGCCTGCACAGCCGCACCACCGTTGAGTTTAAAAGAGGTACTTTCCGGGTGCAGGGTGATACGGTAGATGTTTTTCCTGCTTATGCCGATAAAGCCTACCGCATCGTTTTCTGGGGCGATGAGATAGAGAGTCTTGAGTCTTTTGACCCCATCAGCGGCAGAACCTATGAAGCACATGAGCATTTGACGATTTACCCCGCCAACATTTTTGTTACCTCGCAGGACAGGATGCAGGCTGCCATCCGCCAGATACAGGATGATCTGACAGAGCAGATCGCTTTTCTTAAAGATAACAGCAAAAACCTGGAGGCTGCTCGACTCGAAGACAGGGTCAATTACGATATGGAGATGATGCGTGAGCTGGGCTACTGTCCGGGTATCGAAAACTACTCCCGGTATTTTGACGGCCGGAAGCCGGGTTCAAGACCATTTTGTCTGTTGGATTACTTTCCGGATGATTTTCTTATGGTGGTGGACGAGAGCCACGTAACCATTTCACAAGTGCACGCCATGTATGGTGGTGACTTCTCGCGCAAAAGGAACCTGGTAGAGTATGGTTTTAGACTGCCTGCTGCCTTGGATAACAGACCATTAAAGTTTGCTGAATTCGAAGGCATTATGCGACAGGCAATATTTATCAGTGCCACACCGGCTGATTATGAGCTGCATAAAAGCGAGGGAGTCGTGGTAGAACAAGTGATCAGGCCAACCGGGCTGCTGGAACCACCTATTGAAGTCAGGCCGGTTGTAAACCAGATCGATGATCTTCTTGAAGAGATCAGCCAGCGGACATTGATTAGTGAACGTGTTTTGGTGACAACGCTTACAAAGCGGATGGCTGAAGAGCTGACAAAGTATTTGACAGGTGCCGGTGTGAAGTGCAGGTACATCCATTCGGATGTCGACACCCTCGACCGGGTGGAAATACTGAGGGATCTGCGTTTGGGTAATTTTGATGTATTGATAGGTGTAAACCTGCTTCGTGAAGGGCTTGATCTGCCTGAGGTGTCGCTGGTCGCTATCCTGGATGCCGATAGTGAAGGGTTTTTGCGCTCCGAGAGGTCATTGATACAAACAGCCGGCAGGGCGGCCCGCAACATCAACAGCAAGGTGATCATGTATGCTGAACGCATCACACGATCTATGCAGGCTGCCATAGATGAAACAAACAGGAAGCGGGAAAAGCAACTTAAATACAACGAGGTGAATAACATCACCCCTGCCCAGATACAGAAATCCGTCGAGGCGATCCACGGACAAACCAGTGTGCTTGACAGGCCTGGCAAAGCCAAAGCCTATGCAGAAAATGAGCATGTTGACATAGCGGCCGACCCGGTGATTCAATACATGACCAAAGACCAACTGAGAAAATCTATCAATCAGAGCCGCAGACAAATGGAAAAAGCAGCAAAAGCGCTTGAATTTGTTGAAGCTGCAAGGCACAGGGATGAAATGTATGCCTTGGAAAAACTGTTCAATGAAAAGTTTATGTAGAAACAATTAATAGTTTATTTTTGCCTGAGAAATGCGTGTAATGTTAAAACAGTTTCGATATGGATATTTTTACTAAAGCGACAACCAAGTTAGGCCCTTTGGGCCAGTATGCCAGCCGGGTACATGGCTATTTCACCTTTCCGAAACTTGAAGGTGAGATTTCCAACAGAATGGTATTCCATGGAAGGGAAAAGCTGGTTTGGAGTCTGAATAATTATCTTGGGCTGGCCAACCATCCGGAAATTCGTAAAGTTGATGCAGAAGCATCTGAGAAATATGGGCTGGCATTGCCCATGGGGGCCAGGATGATGTCGGGGCAAACCGACCTGCACGAGCAACTGGAACGCGAACTGGCAGCTTATGTGGGAAAAGAATCTGCTTATCTGCTTAATTACGGTTACCAGGGAATGGTCTCTATCATAGATTCACTGCTCGACCGCAACGACGTGGTGGTATATGATTCTGAATCACATGCGTGCATCATTGACGGTCTGAGGATGCATCTTGGCAAGCGCTTCGTTTACCCGCACAACAACATGGAGAACCTTCACAAACAACTCAAAAGAGCCACTTGTCTTGCTGAGAGAACGGGCGGTGGAATTCTTGTTATTACAGAAGGCGTCTTTGGCATGTCTGGAGATCTGGGCAAGCTTGACAAGATTGTCGAAATGAAGAAGGAGTTCAATTTCCGATTGTTGGTTGATGATGCGCATGGATTTGGCACCATGGGTAAAACAGGTGCCGGTGCCGGTGAGCACCTGGGTGTGCAGGATGGAATAGACGTCTACTTCGGAACTTTTGCCAAAGCGATGGCTTCGATAGGTGCTTTTGTTGCCGGTCCGAAAGAAGTGATTACCTACCTGATGTATAACATGAGGAGCCAGATTTATGCCAAATCGCTGCCAATGCCTTTGGTCGTTGGAGCTCTCAAGCGGCTTGATATGGTACGCAGCCAACCCGAACTGCGGGAAAATCTCTGGACCATCGTCCACGCATTGCAAAATGGTCTCAAAGAAAGGGGATTCAACATCGGCAATACTGAATCGCCGGTGACACCTGTCGTTTTGAGTGGTGACACTCCGGAAGGCACAAACCTCACACAC
>SLDN01000095.1 GCA_007125275.1 Bacteroidales bacterium
AATCTCTTCCTGGTGTTTTTTATCTTCCAGATCTTGATGCATCAGGCAGGTTCCCAGGACCTCATCAACCAGGAAGATAATATCTTTTTTCAGATTCTTTTTACTGGCCATTACAGTAGCATTTTAGAATGAATATTGTATTAATTAAAATCAATGATCTTCACATCAAATATAAGCACTGAGTTGCGAGGGATACTTCCTGTTGCGTAGCTTCCATACCCCAGTGCCGAGGGTATAAGGATTTTTCCTTCGCCGGAGCGACGAAACTGCCTGATGCCTATGGAGAAACCTTGCACGGCGCCGGGTAAATATATGTTTGACCCCTCGCCCGAATCAAATACGTCGCCATTGAGCAATGTGCCGGTGTAGTTAAGTTTGACGGTGCTGTTCTCTGATGGATATCCACCGGTGCCTTCTTCTTCAATAACCACAAAAACACCTGATTCCACCTCCTGATAGTCGAGCTCGTGCTTTTCCAGGTATTCCAATATTTTTTCCCTGTCGCGCTTCGCAATGTAATCAGGGTCGTCTCGCCTGCATGATCCGAAAATCAGCATCACCGAAATCAGCAAGGATGCGGAATAAATCAGATTTCGCGAATTAATTGCCATTTTGAATTGATTGTTTATCTAAATTTTGGGTACAAAGATAACAAAAAACTAGTCAACATTATCGTGTAAAAAAGAATTATTTGACTTAATTTGTGTTTTTTTGTCGAGTGATTCATTCAGGGTGAATCTGGAGACCTGTGATTCATGGCTTGCCGGCACGGGATTCAGCGTCACATTTCTTCTGATAAAGGCAGGTTGTTTTTCGAGGTCTGCAAGGCCTTCCGGTGTTTTCATCTGTATGCTCAGACTTTTGAGCCTTTCCTCCCTTTGCTTGATTCTGAAATATTTGTCATCCTCATGCATGTGTTGATCGTCTGGCGCTGTTTCTTTTTCTGCAGGCGCTTTTCCGGTTGCAATCTTCTCTTTAAAAGAGTTGATGTGCTCCGCTGATATCAAGCTTCTCCCCGCATATTTGCTGTCATCCCTGTGGACCGGCTCCTCCGGTTTTTGCTTCAGCTCGATGCTTTCAGCTCCGGCAGGTTCTTTTTTTCCCTGCTTGTCCCAGTTGTCAGTCCGGGTGTTTTCTATGTCGAAGGGGATCACCTTTTTGGGTTGTTTTTGTTCAAACTCATACAGCTTGTTGCTGGTATCGAAGCCTGTTGCCACCAGTGTTACACTCAGTTGTTTTTCGAGGGATTCATCATTGTTAAGCCCCCAGATGATTTCGGCTGATGAGCCTGCTTCATTTTGGATGTAGTCTGTGATCTCGGTGATTTCGTCCATCAGCACTTCTTCCTTGCCGCTGGAGATGTTCAGCAGGATGTTTTTGGCGCCTTTGATCTGGTTGTCGTTGAGCAGAGGCGATGACAGTGCTGTTTCTACTGCGTTGATTGCCCTGTTTTCACCTTCAGCGCTGCCGCTTCCCATAATGGCAACGCCACTGTTTGACATTACCGTGCGTACGTCGGCGAAATCCACGTTGATATTGCCTGTCAGGGTGATGATCTCAGCTATGCCTTTGGCGCCGGTGGTGAGCACATTGTCGGCCCTGGCAAAAGCATCCGTTACGCTGAGGTTCCCATACAGCTCACGCAACCTGTCGTTGCAGATCACCAGCAGGGTGTCTACGTTTTCTGAAAGCTCCCTGATACCCTCCTCGGCTTGCAGTCGGCGCTTGCGTCCTTCAAACGCAAACGGGATGGTCACTATGCCTACGGTAAGTATGCCCATCTCCTTTGCTGCCTTGGCAATGACCGGCGCTGCACCTGTGCCGGTGCCACCTCCCATACCTGCCGTGATGAACAGCATATTGGTGTTTGTTCCAAGGGCCTCCTTGACGCGCTCAATGTCTTCGATGGCCGCTTTCTTGCCGGTATCAGGAATGCTGCCCGCACCCCGGCCCTCTGTGAGGTTCACCCCCAGCTGTATCTTGTTCGGCACAGGACTTGCATCAAGGGCCTGCGCATCTGTGTTGCACACAAAGAAGTTTACCCCCTCAATGCCCTGCCTGAACATGTGATTAACGGCATTGCTGCCACCACCGCCAACACCTACAACTTTGATGATGCTGCTCTGGTTCTTGGGTAAGTCAAAATTTATCATGTCATTCGTCATAACGATTGGTGTTTATATATTAATAACTATTTGATTTCAAACGATTATCCTTCAATGTCTTTTTCAAAGAAATCCTTTCCTTTGTTAAAAAACTGTTCAAAGAAGCCGATTTTTGTTCGCCGGCTCTTTTCGTTGCCTTTGGTGTTGTACTTCCTGATGTATTCGCTTTGTTCAAAGCCCTTGATCACAAGACCTACACCTGTTGCGTGCATTGGGCTTCCAACTTCGCCTGTCGGGGTCTTGGCAAGATGCTCATTGGGATACCCTATGCGGGTTGTCATGCCTGTGATGAACTCCGTAAGCTGCGCCACATGTTTCAGCTGGCTGCCACCCCCTGTGAGGACGATGCCGGCGATAAGCTTTTTCTCAAAACCCGAAGCTTTGATCTCGTAATATATGTGTTCGATGAGTTCTTCCATGCGTGCCTGGATGATGTGCGCCAGGTTTCTCAGCGATATCTCCCTGGGCTCACGGCCCCTCAGTCCGGGGATGGAAACGATTTCCTCGTCTTTGTTTTCGCTGGCCAGCGCCGACCCGAAGCTAATTTTCAGAGCCTCGGCCTGTCTGCGGATGATGGCGCATCCCTCCTTGATATCTTCTGTTATGGCATTGCCCCCCAACGGGATGACCGCTGTGTGCCTGATAATCTCGTCCTGAAAAATGGCGAGGTCAGTCGTGCCACCACCAATATCTACCAGCACCACACCTGCCTCTTTCTCCTGGTCGCTAAGCACCGCCTCAGCGGAGGCCAGCGGCTCAAGGATGAGTTCCGATATCTCCAGCCCGGCCTTTGTAACGCACTTGTCAATATTTTTTGCAGCAGCAACCTTTCCTGTGATGATATGGAAATTTGCCTCCAGGCAGTTGCCGGCCATCCCTATGGGCTCTCGAATGCCCTGCTGCCCGTCAATGATGTACTCCTGCGGGATCACATGGATAATGTCTTCGCCGGGTGGCAATGCCAGTTTGAACATGTTGCCAACAAGGTTGTTGATGTCATCCTGCTGAATCTCCTCATCGATGCTGTTGCGCATGATGTTGCCCCGGTGTTGCAGACTGCGAATGTGCTGGCCGGCAATGCCAACATTCACAATCTTGATGTCTACCTGCGAACTGGCCTCGGCATCTTTCACGGCCTTTTGAATGGAGTTGACAGTGTGCTGAATGTTTTCAACGACGCCGCGGTTCACACCCAAAGAATCTGCACGCCCCATGCCCATGATCTCTACCTTTCCGTATTCGTTCTTGCGTCCTACTATGCAGGCTATCTTCGTAGAGCCAATGTCTAATCCAACTATGATTTCTGATGATTCCATTTGTTTATATTTTGGTTGTCAGGTCAAGCCCTGTCGTTTTTATTGTTATCTGGAACAGATGATCTGGTTACGATATTCTAAATTAATGCGGCTGTAATAATGCCAGCCGGTCTGAGACAGGCTGTTAAGATAAAAGAGCCTTAGCTTGCTGAACTTTTCCTCCATCTGATGTGCCTTGCCAAACTCGATGGTGTGCGCACCATTTTTCGGGATCAGCTCGAACTTGCCGCCGGGCAGCAAATGAATGTGATCGATGAGGGCCCGCCAAAATGGGTCATTGTCGATGAAGGATGCCAGCTTAAAGAGATTGTTTGCTTCACGCATGCCTGCTTTAGCATCATCCTCACCGATGCTGTTTACATTGCGTCCCGGAGCATAGCCGGCCGCAATGTTTCCGGTGGCCACCATCACCCTGGCGGTATGCGCCTCCGATAGTGGGAACAAATAGCCGTTCCGGTCGATGTAATAGCTTTCATTGTTGCGGTTAATGACCCTGATGATGGGGTCGCGCAAAGTGATCTCAATGCCCAGCTTGCCTGTGCCTGCCCTGAACACATTGGCGGTTTCGACATAGGGGATGCCATTTACGATGGTATGCATGCTTTGCAGCTTTTCGCGGCTTACCGTACGCCCTTCGAGGGTGTCGAAGCGTTCGGTGATAAGGCTGTGCACTTTTTCAGCATTGATGAAATAATTGCCTGAGCGGCTTTCTATAGAAACAAAAGGCCCGGAGCAGGGCGTGTTCCTGCTTCGGTCTGCAGCAAAGCCTGCCAGGAAAATGATGCCTGCCAGACTCATTACATATAATAATGTGTATGCTACATTTTTTATCATCGCTGTTGTTTTTGTGTCAATATTTTCCTGATGGGTTCGGTTAAGGTGTCAATGTCGCCGGCACCCATCGTGATAAGCACTTCTGCATCTGTATCTCTGAGACATTGTAATGTTTCTTCTTTGGTATGGCATTTGGCATTGCGCATTTTGACCTTGCGCAGCAGCATCTGTGCATCGACTCCTTCGATGGCTTGTTCTCTTGCGGGATATACCGGCAGCAGGATTAGCTCATCGAGCTGCGAAAGGCTTTCAGCAAACTGGTCGGCCAGGTCTCTGGTTCTGCTGTAGAGGTGTGGCTGAAAAACACCTGTGATCTTTTTCCCGGGCCACATTTCTCTTGCAGACCTTATGCATGCATTGATCTCTTCGGGGTGGTGGGCGTAATCGTCAACAAAAATGTTTTTTGAGGTTTGCACTACGATCTCGAAGCGTCTTTTTACACCTAAAAAGCTGTTAAGGCCCTCACGGATGTGCTCGGCACTGATGCCTGCCAGGTGTGCAAGTGCAGCTGCAGCCAGTGCGTTTTCAAGGTTGTGCTTTCCGGGGTATTGCATTTGGATGCCTTCAATGTTTAATCTGCCGCCAATGCCTGCATGATAGCGTCCTTCGTGCAGCTTTACCCCTTCGAGGCAATAATCTGCCGGCGGCTCAACACGGTAGTTGAACTGTTTGCCGCTAAAACCTATCAGGTCAGCAATGTTGTCTTTCGCAATCAGCGTCCCATTTTTTTCCACTGTGTTTGCAAAATCCCTGAACGACTCCATCATGGCATCCCTGTTGCCGTAGATGTCCATGTGGTCGCTGTCGATTGCGCTGATGAGGGCTATTTGCGGCGATAGCTGCAGGAATGAGCGGTCGTACTCGTCGGCTTCGGCAATGAGCCATTGCGGGTTGGGGTCGCTGATGTAGTTGGTGCCATAGTTGGTGCTGATGCCTCCCAGGAAAGCGAGGCAAGGGACTCCCGCCTGCTTTATGATATGGGTGAGCATGGTGCTGATGGTTGTCTTGCCGTGTGTGCCGGCTATGGCAATGGTTGGATGCTGTTGTGACAATAGTCCCAGCAGCTTCGCGCGCTTTAGCATTGGTGTGCCTGCGGCCTTGAAGTGATGGAATAGCTTGTTGGTGTCGGGCACCGCCGGTGTGTAAACCACCAGTTCGGGCCGGCACCTGATCCCTGAAGGATCGTCAGCATAAACAATCGCAACCCCTTCAGCCTCCAACTTTTCAGTCAGCTTTGTCTGTGTGCGGTCGTAACCACATACCTCAGCACCCAGGCCGCGGAAATGACGCGCCAGGGCACTCATCCCAATGCCGCCAATGCCCAGGAAAAATATACGTTGTATGTGGTTTATGTTCATTGTTTCTTGTTTAGGTTTCTCGCTTTGCGTCGAAATGACGTGTTTTTACATATGAGTATTTTTTGTTTATAAAGTTTTTTATATCATTCCAAGGGCAACGTCGGCAATTACATTGGCGGCGTTGCGGTATGACAGTCCCGCCATTCGTTCTACCAGGCCATGCTGTTTGTTTTTGTCGAACATCAGTTTGTTGATCTCTGGTTCCAGTTTTTCACCTGCCTCTGCATCCTTCACCATCACGGCGGCGTGTTGGTTTACCAGCGCCATGGCATTGTGGGTCTGATGGTCTTCGGCCACGTTTGGTGATGGCACGAGGATGGTCGGTTTTTTCACCACGCAAAGTTCTGAAATGGCGATGGCCCCGGCACGGCTCACGACCACATCGGCAGCAGCGTAGGCGTAGTCCATCCTGCTGATAAAGCTGTTTATGTGCAGCGATGGACCTGCATTCAGGTTCTTGCTGAGCTTTGCAGCTTGTTCATGGTAGCTTGTTCCTGTTTGCCAGATGACCTGTATGCCATCATGAAGCATTTTTTTCAGGCTTCCTGCGATGCTTTCATTGATGGTGCGTGCGCCCAGGCTGCCTCCTGTGACCAGCAGAATGGGTTTATCTTCTGCGAGTCCAAAAAAGCGGATTGCCTCATTGCGTTTGCCGGCGATGTTCACTACGTCTTCTCTGACCGGGTTGCCGGTGATGTACAATTTATGCTTTGGCAGGTACTTTTCCATCCCTTCATAGGCCACGCAAATTTTTTCTGCTTTTTTGCCAAGTATGCGGTTGGTAAGCCCCGGGTATGAGTTTTGTTCCTGGATGAGGACGGGCACTTTTTGTCGTGCCGCGGCCCAGATCAGTGGTCCGCTGGCATACCCGCCTACGCCAATGGCCAGGTCGGGCCGGAATCGCTTCACGATCTTTTTGGCACCGGCCAGACTTTTACACACCTTGAATGGCAATAAAAGGTTTCGGGGACTTAGGCTGCGTTGCAGTCCTGCTATGTCAAGCCCGATGATATGGTAGCCGGCTTCGGGTACCCTTGTCATCTCCATCCGGCCCCTGGCGCCCACAAAAAGGATGCGGATATCGAAAGCCTTTTTCTGCAGAGCCGAAGCAATGGCTATGGCAGGGAAGATATGCCCGCCGGTGCCACCACCGGCAATCAGTACCCTGAGCGTCTTATGTTGCTTCAATTCTTTCACTATCCAATGTGTTTTGCTGTGCCTGATTCTTCAAATCATATTGCTGATTATCAGCGATATGGAAATTTATTATTTCTTACGATCATCAACTTCCATGTTTTTTATTTACTGT
>SLDN01000175.1 GCA_007125275.1 Bacteroidales bacterium
ACAGTTTAAATGAAAGATACTATGCACGCCACTTTGTAAAAGGCGGGAGACTTCGCTAACATGATTTTGCAAACAGGCTATACAAGAAAGAACCGGGGCAGGCACTCCCACCCCGTTGCGTCTTGATTGATGAGTTAAACAAAAAAGGGTGGTCATAAAACCACCCCCTTAAAAACATTTTTAATGCCTCGCCAAACAATTACGACACCTTGATCTCTTTGCTCAGTCTTGCTTTTTCCATCTTAGGAATGCTTATATAAAGAATCCCATTGTCGTAGCGGGCTTTGATTTTTTCCGCATCCGCGGTTTCCGGAATGGTGAATGAACGGGTGAATTCGTCCATGCTGAACTCCTGCTGCAGGTATTCAGTTGCCGGCTGCCCCTCGTCTTCTTTTTTCTCAAAAATTACAGACAAAAGTTTGTTTTCAACTTCAAGTTTAAAGTCTTCCTTTTTCATTCCGGGCGCTGCCAGCTCAATTTCATAAGCATCTTCTTTTTCAAGGATGTTGGTAGCAGGTACGCAGCCACATTTCCTCTCAAAGCCGGTATTGAAGTTTCTTTCAAGCATGTTGTCAAGCATGTCTGACAAGTTGGGGCGGTGTTTCATTCTTATTATAGTCATTGTTCTGTCCTCCTTTGATTATGTGAATAAATTGTTTTCTGATCATGACATTATCAAATGCCGTTCCGATTGATATTTGAACCCTTTGTGCGCCATAATGGCCGATCTCATAGCAGCGCCCCCTTGTTTTTGCGCCATAATGGCTGGTTTTTTTATATTGGGGGGCTGTTGTTACTTTAGTGTGACAGGTCAAGCCCTGTGTTTATAGTTATTAACCAGCCGGCAACATTCTCCCTTGCCATACAATGCGACAGTGCCAATTGGTTGCGCTTTCACATTGAAAATATCAATGCATCTTTGTTCATTATAAGTAGAAAAATCATATTTTTGATGTGGTTTATCCTGAGCATTTCCGGGTATTTTAGATTTGCTGTAATATGCGTACAGATCCTGATTTACAAATCCGCCTGATGTCCGATCCGCTGGTGTATTTCACTCAGATGCTTAAGGACATACAAAAAGCCACGAGCTACATCTACATGGAGATCTATCGGTTTCGCAATGATGAGATGGGGGTTCGGTTTCGCGATAATTTGGTTAAGAAGTGTCTGGAGGGTGTCAAGATCCGTCTGCTGATTGACTCCTGGGGTGCTTCTTCCAATTACTGGTTCTTTCAGGATTTGCTGGACGCAGGTGGGGATGTCAGGTTTTTTGAAAAGATCCGTTTGAGCTGGGATGGCTTCACCAAGAGCCACCGCCGCGACCACCGAAAAATCCTTGTCATCGACGACGAAATCACCTACATAGGCTCTGCCAACATTTCAGCATACTCTTTCAACTGGCGGGAGTCGATGTTTCGCATCAAAGGGGGCATTGCCAAGAGCTTTAAAAAGATCATTGCTGAAAATTACAAGCTCTACAATAAGTATTTTTTTGATAAACAGGCATATACGAAAACTGTTTTTTACAATGGCTTTGAGATCATTCGTGATGTTCCATCCATTACATGGCAGCCTGTTCAAAAGAAATTCCTTGAGCTGATACAAGCTGCGCAACGGGAAATCATCATCGAAACACCCTATTTTTTGCCGGGCAGCAGTCTGAGAAAAGCCCTTGTGGAAGCTGCCGGCAGAGGTGTTACCGTTAATGTACACATTCCAAAAAAGTCTGACGTTGGTGCGCTTGATCTGCTCACTTCTAAATATCTGGGAGAGCTGGCAGAGCAAGGCATCAATATTTTCTTTTTCCTTCCGGAAAACCTGCACGCCAAGATATTCCTTGCCGACAGAACGTCTTTTGTGATTGGCTCTTCGAATTTTGATTACAGAAGCTTCCGTTACCAGCACGAGATTTGCCTTGCTGGTCAGCACAAAAGCCTTGCTCGTCAAATTGTTAGCCACTTCAACGAAACACGCAAAAACTCCGAAGCCTTTCATTATGAGAACTGGCTGCGCCGACCTGCCATACAGCGTTTTCTGGAATGGTTGCTCGTGCCACTGAGGCATTTATTCTGATGGTCTCTGTCATTTCCCTTCATTCTTTGCTGTTTTTTGATTAAAAGAAATGAGTGTAAATGCGTTTATGTCTCTATGCATTTTCTCTATGTGGCCGGATGTGGCATTAATGTCCACAAAAAAGTGTTTTTACAGATTGATGTTCCATTCTTTTGATTATTTTTGAACAAATTAATCGTAAAACCAACAAAACATCATGCTAACTAAACTATCAGAACTACACGAAATGGCACGCCGGCACAGTCGCCGAAGACTTGTACTTGCCGCTGCCCACGATGCACACGCCATGGGAGCGGTGATCAATGCACATCAAAACGACCTCGTTGACGGTATCTTCATCGGTGATGAGAAAAAGATACAGGAAATTGGGCAAACCAAAGGTTTTGATCTGACCCCATTCACGATCATCGACGAGCCCGACAACGCCAAAGCAGCGGCCATGGCAGTAAAAATGGTCAGAGAGGGTGAAGCCGACATCCTGATGAAAGGCAACCTTGGCACCGCCATCTTGCTCAAGGCTGTGTTGAACAAGGAATACGGGCTGCGCACCGGAGAACAGATATCCCACCTGGCTGTTTTTGAGCTCCCTGCCTATCATAAGCTGATTGCGCTGACAGATGCTGCCATGAACATTGCACCCGAATTCAATGAAAAGGTGTCCATAACACGCAACGCTGTTGGCTATTTGCAAAAACTGGGCATAAAAGAACCTAAAGTGGCCATGCTGTCTGCCGTTGAAACAGTGAACCCCTCTATGAAATCAAGCATGGAGGCAAGTTCTATCGCAAAAATGGGTGACCGGGGACAGATCAAAAATTGCATTATCGACGGGCCTCTGGCTTTTGACAATGCGGTAAGCAAAAAAAGTGCGGAACTAAAAGGGATCAACAGTCCGGTAGCCGGCGACGCAGACCTGCTGGTGGCCGACGACATTGATGCAGCAAACGGGCTTTACAAAGCCTTCATCTATTTCGCCCAGGCAGCCTGCGCCGCAGTGATCCTTGGTGCCGCAGCACCCATTGTGCTAACCTCTCGCGCCGATACCGACGACACAAAACTGAACAGCATCGCACTGGCTGCAGCCGCCGGTAACTGATCCGGCTGCAAAAACATCACACTAAAACTCAATGGTTGAACACATAAACATTTATTCCATGAACAAAGAACTGATACTGGCCATCAACCCCGGCTCCACATCCACCAAAATTGCCGTTTTTAAAAACACAAAAGAGGTGTTTTTAAAGAACATCAAACACACGCGTGAAAAGCTCAAAGAGTTCAAAAAAATAACAGATCAGTATAGCTTTCGAAAACAAATCATCCTTGAAGAGCTTGAAAGCGCTTCTTTTGACGTAAACAAAATACGGGTGATCGTTGGTCGCGGCGGCCTTGTAAAGCCTATTCCATCAGGTGTTTACCGAGTAAACGACAGGCTTGTTGAGGACCTGAAGATTGGTATTATGGGTCAACACGCCAGTAACCTTGGTGGTTTGATCGCCCGCGACCTTGCAGATTCCATCCCGGATGCGGAGGCCTTTATCGCTGACCCCGTTGTGGTTGACGAGCTCGAAGACATTGCGCGCATCTCCGGGCATCCGCTTTTTGAAAGAGTTTCCATCTTTCACGCCCTGAACCAGAAGGCGATCGCGCGCCAGCACGGAAAGTCTGTTTCGCGCAGCTATGATGAATTGAACCTGGTGGTTGCCCACCTGGGTGGCGGAATCAGTGTTGGCGCCCATTACAAGGGCAGAGTGATTGACGTAAACCAAGCGCTGAACGGCGAAGGCCCCTTTTCACCCGAAAGAAGCGGCACCCTCCCAAGTGGCGCTTTGGTAGAAATGTGCTTCAGCGGCAAATACACCAAAGAAGAGATCGATTGCATGATCACCGGACAGGGTGGCCTGGTGGCCTACCTGGGCACCAATGATGCTTACGAGGTAGAGAAACTGGCTGCTGCAGGAGATGATAAAGCCCTGCTGATTCAAAACGCGATGGCTTACCAGGTTTCCAAAGAGATCGGCGCCATGTCAACCGTGCTGAAAGGCGCCGTTGACGCCATCCTGCTCACCGGAGGTATCGCCTACGGAAAGCCCTTTGTCGAATCCGTATCAGAACGAGTCAGACATATCGGCCCGGTGTTCGTTTATCCCGGCGAGGACGAAATGCGCGCCCTGGCCATGAACGGCCTGATGGTGTTTAACGGCGAAAGCGAAGCCCTGGAATACGAGTAAACCCCTGGCAGTGCATGAATGCTAGCCGTCTGCTGCAGGAAGCGTGATTTCGAACGTGCTCCCCTGCCCTTCCCGTGAGCTGAAACGGACGTGTCCGCTGATGCTTTCAATAATGTTTTTTACCATCGACAACCCAAGCCCCATCCCTTTAGCCTTGGTGGTGAAATATGGGTTAAAGATGTTGTGCTGCATGTCTTCAGGTATTCCGCATCCATAATCACGAATGCTTATTTTGTAATGCTCCTCTTCGCGCCGACAGGATGCCTCTATGATGGCATTTTCCTTTTTATCGTAAGACTGTATGGCGTTTTTTATCAAATTATTAAACACCCGCAACAGCTGCTGCCGGTCGGCATTAACAATCATGGGGTTTTCGGTTTCTTCCATTACCAGGCGGATTTCTACCCTTTCAAGGTCCTTATAAAGGTCCATCGCTTCCGGCACAAAGGTTTTAAGGTCAATGCGGTGGTTTTTCCCGACAGGCATCTGGGCAAAGTCAGAGAACTCGCCGGCGATGGTTGCCATGTTGTCAATTTGTTCTGTCATGGTTTTGGAGAAGCGCTCGAGGCGTTCATCCCAATCCGGCACCTTTTCCTTCCAGGCCTTTTCAAGATACTGAACACTAAGCTTCATTGGTGTAAGCGGGTTTTTGATCTCGTGGGCTACCTGCCGCGCCATCTCGCGCCACGCGGTTTCGCGCTCACTGCGCGCCAGCAAATCAGCACTGACAGACAGTTCATCTATCATGCGGTTATACTCACTCACCAGGCTGCCAATCTCATCATCGCGATTCCAGGAAATCTTTTCATTCGTCCGGCCCAACTGAATCCGCGCCAGTTTTTCCCTGATGATCTGCAGCGGCTTGGTGACATAACCCGACACAAACAGGGCCAGCATAATGGCCATCAACACAAGGAAGAGATAAATGTTGATAAACGCTACAAGAAAATACGACACCTCATTGCGCAGCTCGCTCTGTTTGGCAAAATAGGGCAAATTAAGGTAGGCCAGCTTCTCCTGGTAGCGATTATAAATTGGGGTATATGCAGAAAGGTACTCCAAAAGCCCTATGCGTTCGGTGTGGATAAACTGGCTGTGGCGCTCGCTATTCATTTTGTGAAAGGCGAGCGCGTTCATCTTGCTTCCAACAAGGCCCTCCTCGAATACTTTGGGACGACTGGATGCTATCAGCAAACCATCAAGGCCATAAATGTTGATGTCGGAGAAAAATATATTCGAATATTGCAACAACACATCGTAAAGATAATACTCGTAGGTGTGGTCAAGGTAGTACTCATTGGCAAAGGTTTGCTCCAGTTCGCGCAGCACGCTATGTGTTTTTTCATTCAGAAAGGCCAGGTTTTTATTCTCATAAATATTGAAGATGAAAAAGGCAGAGGCACCACCTATTGAAAGAGCCGAAAGCAACAAAATGATGATCATTGAATACTGTACCCTTCGCATGAAATTCATCCTGAGCAACTGCTTTGGTCTTGTGCGGTTGACCAAAAGCCAGAATATGGCAACGAGCACAAAAAAGGTGATAAACAGGTATGAAAAGGGGGCGATGGCTTCCAGCAACGTGCCCTTGGGCCGGCTAATCAAGATCATGGTTTCATTGTCTTTCTGATACATTACGTGGCTATAACCCCCGAACACAAAAATATTGAATTCTTCGTCAGAAAGTCCGTAAACATCTGCACTCATATTATACGCAAAAGGTCCGTATTCATTGACAAGCAAACCGTTTTTATAGGTTGCATATGAATAGTTGATCAGTTCTCTGTTGATGTCAAT
Organism: Bacteroidales bacterium; assembly: GCA_007125275.1. The sequence continues at coordinate 6,105 of SLDN01000175.1, forward strand.
GGCATCATCAATAAGCAACTCAGGGAAACCCATATCGCGAGCTATATATTTTGCATCAAACTCCAGATAGATATGGTAGACAGGAAGGTGGTCTCTTTCATCGGTCTGTATGGTTGAAAGCTTCGTGATATAGCTGTTGCGGCCTGTGTTATTATCCAGATATATAAAGTGTTCGCTGATGCTTCGCTTTCCGAAGGTTTGTATATATTCGTCAAAAAAATCGGCACAGGGAACCTCAATGTTGGCTGGTTTGATAAGCAATATTTCATCAGGTTTACACACGGTAACCTGCAGCTCATACTTGGCCCAAAAGTCATAAAAATAATGATGTTGCAAATAGTTATAGATGGCTGTTTCGTTGTATGGGTCGTTTCTTACAAGGTTTTGAAGCTGATTGTCCTGAAACAGGGCTTCTTCAATTTCCAAAAAAAGAAATTCTGCAACAGGGTCCTGTTCTGAGGCCAGCTGCAGTGCCAGCGTTTTTCTTTTTTCAAAGTCCTTTTCGGTATTGAAGCGATACAAAGCAAAGGTAGATACGATGCTGAACAGAAAAATGGAAATCACCAGGGCTGAAAAACCCTTTGCCGGTGCTTTTATTCTGTTGTCCAACTCAAATACCAAAATAGCAGCGAGGGTCAGCATCCAAAGCAGGGGTTTATGACCAACATAATACCAGGTAGCACCAATCAGAATAGCGAATGAAATTAAACACACCAACCAGTAAAGCTGCCTTGTGTAAAGGATATTTTTGGCCAGACGGCATAAGACAATGCTGTAGAAAAAGAAAGCAAAGAAGATCAAGCCAATGATTAGAAAGCCAACCAAGC
>SLDN01000100.1 GCA_007125275.1 Bacteroidales bacterium
ATTCAGTGAAAGGCTGCTGGGAAGGGTAATCCCATAATTGGCACCAAGGGTGATGTTATCAAAATCTGAAGCGGGCCTTTCGCCGGCAATCACTTTTTCGCTTCTGTCTTCCAGCAGCTGGTATGCCCCTGTGAGGGATATTGTATGCGATGCTGCCTCTCTCATCAGGATCAGCATGGGGGTCAGCATAAAGTTCTGCGATATGATCTCGGAGTGCAGGTCGGGCGCTGCAGCTGAGTTTCTGTCGACAGCCTGGTTCACGTTTTCAAGGCGCATATAGGACATGTTGACGCTGAATTTTTGTGAGAACCTGACTGCAAGCGTACTTCCGATTTGTTGTCGGTTCATGGTGGATATCTTTGTGTCGAGCAGGTTATTCCTGCCTTGAGAATACATCCCTGACAGGTTGGCGCGGCCGTTGAGCAGGCGCAATTGTGTTCGCAGCCGGTATGTTTCGAGGTCGCTGCGGATATTGCCAAGGCCGAGTGATCTGAACCCGGGTTGCACGCGCTCATAGCCGCCGTTGAATCGTACCGGTCCGATGTTCAGGCGACCCGACACCTCGGTGGCAAAATCCACAAATGTGCTGGCATTGGGCGACAGCATGTGGTTCAGGAATCCGACATTCTCGAGCTCGTCGATGTTAAGGCCTGATGCATTCTGGTCACGCGTAAATGCTGAAATGCTGAAATTGCTTTCCAGCATGAGTTTGTTCTGAAACAGTGTTAAATTCAACTCTGGTGTGATGATCACATTTTTTGCCGGCAGGATATCTGCCGGGCCGGCGATGGATCCGGCAACGTCGTAGGCATAGATGCCTGAGATGGCAAACTGTGTGCCGCCTTGTTTGCCGAGGCCAATGCGTGCACCATACAACCACTGTTCGAATGCTGTTTCACGGAAGCCCGGTTCGTCAGAAAATTCAATCGCTCTTTTGGTGCGGCCGCCGGTCAGCGACAGCGAAAACCAGGCGGGATTAATTTCCACCAAACCACCGGTTACGCTCACGCCGCCCAGGCTGTATTTGGAGAAACGCGGGACCACGGTGCCGGCAGCAAAGGTCATCCACCGCCAGCTTCCCTGGAAGTTAAACTGGTTCATCGATTGCCGCAGCCTGTTATCGTCGGTTGAATACATCAGGTTGATGCCTGACTGCAGCCCAAAGAGGGTAAATGAGGAATTGAACTGAATACGCCCCATACCGGGTGGCCGGCGGGCGTCAATGCCATTGACGGCATAGGCTTCACTAATTAAAGAAAGGCTGCCTGTGAAAGCAAAAGGGGTGATGTCGGTTTCACCAATGGTCGTTGGCTCATCAGCAACAGCATTTGTTTGCATGGCAAGGAAAAAGAGCATGCAAATAAGAAATGCTGAGGTTCTTATGGGGTATATCGGGTACATAAGTAATGAAAATGGCATATTGATATTTTTTTCATCGTAAGAATGTCTTAATTGTTCAGGCTTACAGGTTTGACAGGTGATCCCGTCCGGCTTTCATTGCCGGAGGTGTCAACAGCCCGCACGCGGTACCAATGGTCAGGTGTCCCATCAGGGTCGACAAAGCCTGTTGTTGTGAGCAAACCCTCGTGCACTGCCTGGTAGCGTCCGGTAGGTGTGAGTGCCCTGTAAACCCTGTAGCCGGCCAGATCGTCGGCCACGACGCGCTCCCATCTGAGCTCTATGCCTGCTTCACGCTCTACAGCCTGTATGTTTCGCACGGAGCGCGGCGGGTTGTAATTTCTGAAAAAGAGGGTGTCAGGTTGGGTATATTCACTCTCATTCCCCGCCCTGTCAATGGCAGTGGCTGTATAGATATATTCTGTGCCCGCCAACAGATCTTCATCGCGAAAAAAGCGTGTGCTGACGGGAAGACTTAACACCTGACTAAAGGACTCCTCCCCTGAGGCCTTTCTGTATAGAATATAATTCTCAGTACTTATTGAAGGGGATGCATTCCACGACACGTTGACCCTGTGTCCGTTGTCATTAATCGCCGTAAGGCCTCTCGGGGGTTCCGGGGGTGTCAGCAATGGGATCTCAATGCGAAAAGAGATGGTGTCGCTGTAGTTTTTTGCACGACTGGAAGAATACAAGACGTAAGCATACATCGCTCCTTCAACAAATCCTGTTTCGGCTTCTCCCCGGTCGCTGTATTGCGTTTCGCGCAAATGATGCATGTTGACCCTGGCATAGGCTCCCGGTCTTGGCGTGTCTTCACGTCTGCGCATGATGATGAAAGATTCAAAATTGGGCGTAAACTCTTCCATCTCCCAGCTCAGGTCAACCTCACCTGTTTCAATGTTGTAAACAGCCGAGAGATTTTCAGGGGTTGGCGGTATCACCCAGTCTTCGACCTGTGCCATAACGATGTCGCCTTGTGCGCTCTCGTTGCCCACACCATCGACAGCGGTGACATAATAAAAGTATGCGACACCACCGGTTACCGTCGTATCCTGGTAGTTTGGTTCCGTGCGTTGCAGTATGGCTTCGCCCAACAGCGATTCAAAGTCTTCTGTCATATCTGTTCCCCGGTAAATCCTGTAGCCGATCGCGTCTGCATCCTGGCTGATGTTCCAGCCGAGGGTCACCCAGTATTCCTGGCTGACCTGTGCACTCAGGCCCGTTACAGGTTTCGGCGGGATGTTGTCTATCAGGTCAAACCCAAATACCTCACTGGGTGGTCCTTGCTGTCCGGCGAAGTTGACGGCTGTGATGATGTAACGCTCCCGGGTGTTGATGACGGGTGACTCAAAGGAGATCGAATGCTCTACAACGGCATTGTTTCGTATCACCACATCATCAGTCAGCATCACAGGCTGATTGGTTCGATCATCCAACCTGAAGAGGTAAAACTGTATAACATAGTCAGGTTGCACACCCGTGCTGCGCGGGAACTCCCAGCGCAGCGTAACCCTGCGCCCGTCGTTTTCGGCATCTGTGATTACAGGTGCTGCGATCTCGACGGGTCTGTTGAACGCTGATCGCGTGATGGTTTCTCCTGTCGGACGGTTTGAGTTGTTGACAAACTCTATACGATAGGTTACCTCAAGGTTTGCCGGTGCGGCTTCGTCAATGAACAAACGTCCCATCGCCATTGCTGCCTCCGGATAAACTGCCGTGGCAATGGCGCTTTCAATGGGCTTGGTGCGGAATGCCATAAACAGCCCGCCGGCAGTCTCTTCGCCAAAAAAGCGTAACACCTGCTCATAGCGTTCTTCCAATACGCTGCGTAGCTCATCAGCGCGGCGCACCCCCCTGACTGCCTCATCGGTTATCCTGACGAAATCAGCACCCTGGCCATCCTGTCGATACACATGAAAGCCAAAACCCGACGGGAGTGCCTTGTCATGATATACATAGACCTCATCTTCCAGCGGCACAATGAACATTTGCGCTTCATTGGCCCACGATCCGTTGATCAGGATCAGAAAAAACATCTTGGACAATATAAATGTGATAAGCTTCATGTGTAAATAATTTATGGTTTCTGGTTCATTTGTTCATTGTTACTCAGTTCTCTTCCCATATTTCATCATCCATCTTAAAATGCCAATGGCGGAATAAATATGGGTGGGAAAAAGATCAGCGGATGCGTAAAAGTTGCATTAACTGTTGTGCTGACATTGGCATTATTGGTTATTACAATTTGTACGGTATATCCGCTGTCCGACTCAGGTACGTTTCTGCTCACACTGGCCGAGGCGGGTGTAAGATGCATTCCGGCAGCGCCCCAAATTGTTATTGGGGTGGTAAGGAATGAGCCTGTATCGTTGTTCTTTATCCTGTATGTAACCTTGCTGATGGCTGTTCCTGCGTCAAAAATATTACCAATGTTAATGTTTAACTTCCCCTGGTTGCTGTCATGGCTTAGGCTCACGAATGGCTGTTCGGGTGCTGTGCCAAGCTGAAAAGGTCCGGTAACAGCCACAGTCGACACCTTGCCTTGACCGTTTACAGATCTGACGTTGACATAGAGGTTGGTTTGCTCGGGGAACCCTGATGTAGGGATTACATAAAGCGGTACGGTTGACGGTTCAGGGACAACCCCCGAGATTGGACCTAAGCCCGGGATAAATCCAATCTGCAGTATTTGATTCTGGGGAAAGTCAATTTCACCGCCCGAGTTCCAGCTGCGTATGTTGGACGAGTTGGGTGATGTTCCGACCGAATACTGGTAGCCAACAACTTGTGATTCAGCATCCAATCCGAGGAATGGCACATGCAATCTCAATTGATTAAAGAATATGCGCATGTTGACAATGGGAGGCGTTGGCCGCGATGGATCTTCTGCAATGAATGGATAAATTGTGAAGGCATCGCTGGGTGTGCCTGCCCTGTTTCGGGCACGAATATGCATGTAAACCGAGTCGGTAAACGATATGGGGTCGGCCGCAATGGGGTTAACCAAAATGGACCCTTCCAGGTTTATTTCTGTGTTTGTTGTAATAACCACATCGGCATGGTTTTGAAATGCAGTAGCCGGATCCGAAATGGTACTTATCACATATTCGTATTGCAGCAACCCTGATTCAGGATCGCTGGAATCCTCAAGCTGTAGATTGATTACCGGGTTATCAAAGGTTGTTGGTAAATTAAATTTTCCATCCACCCAACCTGGCGCGCCGGACACCTGGGGATACACTGGCGGCGTAGGTGGCCATAGTGGGGGGAAGAAATAATAAAAATCATTGGAGGGCTGAGCAAGCTCAGGCACACTTGGTGGTGTGGCATCATGCAGAACACGGCTGCGCAGGTTGTTTTGATTGGAGTTGCCATCAGAATCAAAGGCACGTACACTTACATAATAATTTGTATTATGTTCGAGTGACAAGCCCGCTATGGATGTGGTGATCTGCCTGGTGATACCACCATCTCCTACATTCACCGGTTCAAGTACCCCAACGGCAGTTGTCCAGTCAAGCACGTTGGTAGCGCCGCGTGATGTACCTACGGCATATTCAAAATAGGCAATGTCGGCAAATTCTGAATGCGCTGAGATGGTCAGATCAATCTGGTTGGGATCGTTCGAGTAGTACACAGAGTACCATCCGCCAAAAAATTCTTGCGAATGATATGGGAAGCTTACTGCTGGTCTGGATGGAGGGGGTATCTCATCCGGCAGTTGGTTGCCTCCCGGGGAATTCTGGCCGGCAGGGGCTACCTTTAAGGTCATGTTTGCCATTCGTATGGATGTATTACCCCCGCTGCCTCTGGCACGTATGGCCATCGTATAATTTCTTTCTGTCTCGTCAAGGTTGCGTTTATAGGTGAAATGCTTGAGCGATTCGAGGTTGCCGGCCGATGTAAACTCACCCATCCCACCTTCCTGTATGGCATAGCTTGTTTCTACGATCTCATCAGGGTGTTGCGCTACCCATTCGATGTCGGCGCGGTTCCTCCATGCAAAGTAGTTTGGGTTGACGATGAAGCTGGATATCACGGGTGGCTCTAACTTTTGTGCAAGTTCACCCTGAAGGCTTTCAATCTCTGCCAGTTCATCAGTTTCCATCGTTTCCTGGAGCATAAAAGCGTATTGTTGCACCATCCCGTAAACCGTTGTGATCATCTCACCCTTGATGGTGTAAAGCAGGTCAAGCGATTCGGTGAAGGCGGCGTGGCTGCTGATCAGGGGCGGCAGCTTGACATTATAGAGGTCATCTGAAATGCTGACGGCCAGCAGAGCGGCCAGTGCCTCATCATCCTCCCCGCCGATGCTGAATAATGTGTGTGCAAACCATAATACGGAAGCATACACCGCATAGAACTCTTTAACTGCCTCAACGGCTTCGGTATATTTCTCGGCGAGGCTATTGAATGATGGTACGGAAGAGCCACCCATAAACGCCGGTAATCCGCCCAGGCCACCTAAGCCTCCCGGATTTGGGCCTGCCGGAGGCGCTGCATCATGCGGCATAGGTCCCGATGACATCGGGCCAAATGCCGGAGGCAGATATATTGGGTCGATCAGGTCATAATCAATGATGATGGGGTTGAAAGGGATAGAGATACCGTCGATCGGTACGATTAGGCCGAGGCCTCCGATGAGGTCAACGGCAAAAGTGGCACTCCCGTCAATCAGCACTTCCAGTTCGGCCAGTTTGCCGAGGGCGCTGGTGATGGCCTCCTGGTAAAACTCCATCTGCAATGCCAGGTTAGCCTGGTACTCAGCTATATTGTCTTCATTATTGTCGGCGGCGTTGTCATCAAAGCTAAAACTTGGGTTTTCCTGCACGTCGAGGTCGTCACCGCTGCCGCTGATAGAGCCCTCGCTGAAATCACTAACCGGATTCTGTATCTGTGCTGCAAGTAAGATCACTTCATCCTGCAAGTCGAAAGCCTGATCAGTGACCGAGTTCAGCCGCTGGATCACACCGGGTGCCATCTGGTTCACCTGTGCAATCTTTTGGTCCATGGTGGCTTTTCGAGACTGTATCGTAGATAGGTTATCCACAAGGTCCATCACCTCATCAATCAATGCCTGAATGTTGGCAGCATCTGCGAGATCCTGCTGTGCCGCTTCCACCTGGCTGGCAGCGGAAGAAGCAGCGTCAGCCATGTCCTGTGCTTCCTGCTGCGCCTGCTGTATCAAAGCCATGTAATCAGGGTTGTTGCCGCGACCACCATCCCAGTTGCCACGCTCATAGGCAACCCAAACCTGTACTTCACCACTGTAAATGAAGGTGTCAACAAACACACCGCCGCCGGCGTAAAATAACTGATGCTGCTGAATATAGGCACCATGGAG
>SLDN01000153.1 GCA_007125275.1 Bacteroidales bacterium
ATCACACGGATTTATGCCAATTTTGATGGTGACGCCTTTTTCCCGGACATCGATGAGGAGCAATGGGAGCTGGAAGACATGGAAGAGTTCGATGCCGATGAAAAAAACAAATATCCTTACGCCTTCCTGAAATACAAGAAAAAGAAGTCGGCATTGTGCAAATAAATGATTAAGCCTGACTTATTTTACTACTTCTCATTATGCGTTTTGAGTGGCTGTTGTCTGGCTGCCGGGAATAACACGTTATTCAGAATCAGTCGATAGCCCGGCGAGTTGGGATACAGGTCCAGATCCGTTGGTGGGTCGCCTACATGGTGACGATAATCTTCAGGATCGTGCCCACCAAGGAAGGTAAAAGTGCCTTGCCCTAATGTGCCGTGCAGATACCGCGTTTCATCTTTCGACCGGTTTTCGCCCATGATGGTCACCGTGGGTTTGACAACCTGCCTTTTGAAAGCCGTGGTCTGCCCCATAAATCCTTTGATAACGCTTTCATGATTTTGTGTCAGCATGGAAGGAATGGGATCCCACTTGGCTGAGAACTCAAAAAGCGTAAAGAAATCCGTGGCCTGGTTTCGGCCTGTTTTGGGTACGTCAATGTTTGATTTCTCATAAATCCGTGGGTCGGGCACTATGGTAAAGTTCTCAAAAGCAAAGGTGCGGCTGAAGTCCAGCTTTTCCTGGGCACGCGGGTCAACAGGCGTACCGTTGTAAACGGCATCGAGAATGTCAACACCTTCTGCAGCCAGGGCGATGTCGATGCTTTCGGGTGCTGAGCACATCGCAAACATATAGCCGCCACCCAACACGAAATCCCGTATCGATTTGGCCACGGCAAGCTTCAAATCCGAGACTTGCGCATAACCCAGGCGACGTGCTGTTTCCTCAGCCAGCCTAACATCTTCCTTATACCAATCGGTGTTGCGAAAAGCAAACCAGAACTTCCCAAACTGTCCGGTGAAGTCTTCGTGGTGCAAATGCAGCCAGTCGTACACCGGCAAAATACCTGATAAAACTTCATCATCATAAATCGCATCATAAGGTATCTCGGCATATTCCAGGGCGAGCGTAACCGCGTCATCCCATGGAAGGCTATTTGGTGGGGTATAAACAGCGATTCGCGGCACCTTGTGCAGGCGGATCTCCTCCATGTTCACCTCCGGGTCAGCTATTTCCCTCAATATGCCAGCTGCCTGCACATCCGCAATGACCTGGTAGCTCACACCACGAACCAGCAATTCCTGCTCAAACTCATCATAATGCTCAAACATAAAGCTGCCACCGCGATAGTTCAGCAGCCAACTCACCTCCATGTCGTATGTAAGCACATGATAGGCAATGCCATACGCTTTCAGATGATTCCGCTGGGTATTGTCCATCGGGATAAGTATCTGCGCAGAAAAAGCAGATAGCTGCATCAATATGAGGGCCGCAAAGAAAAAATGGCGAAAAAATAAGTTCTTAGGTTTGATGTTCATATCTCTTTCAAAATTGTTTGACAGGTCAAAATTACTTTAATTGCAAAAAGCGTTCCTTTTTTACTATAAACAAAAAAAACAGCCAGGATGTTTAAAACGGGACGTCATCATCGTCCATATCGTTCATTTTGGAGGGGAGCGTAAAGGTGTTGGGCTGGTCATCGAAATCGCCGGAGGGCCTGAGATCGCCACCTGTCATATACGAGGCTGATTCATAATCCGTAAATTTAGCGAAATTCTGAATAAAGCGTAAGTTGATTGTACCTGTAGCCCCATTTCTGTGCTTGGCGATGATAAGCTGTGCGAGTCCTTCTGTAGAGTTCCCTTGTTCATCTTCGGTGATCTGGTAATATTCAGGGCGGTATATGAATAGGACCATGTCGGCATCTTGTTCGATAGCGCCTGATTCACGAAGGTCGGAGAGTATTGGTCTTTTGGATCCACCTCTTGTTTCGACTGCACGGCTGAGCTGTGAGATGGCAATTACAGGTATGCTAAGTTCTTTGGCGAGGCTTTTCATCGACCGGGATATGTTGCTGATCTCCTGTTCTCTGTTGCCACGGTGATTATCGCTGCCGGAGCTCATAAGCTGCAGGTAGTCAACGATTACCATTTCGATGTTGTGTTGTGCTTTCAGTCGGCGGCATTTGGCTCTGAGCTCAAATATTGAGAGGGCCGGTGTGTCGTCGATATAGAGTGGTGCTTCAGTAATGGCGCTGAGCCTGGCATTGAGCTGTTCCCATTCAAAGTCTTCGAGTTGTCCGCGCTTGAGCTTGTCGGCGGCGAGTTCTGTTTCGCTGGCGATGAGGCGTGTAACAAGCTGTACGCCTGCCATCTCAAGTGAAAAGATGGCGATTGGCTTTTTAAAATCCACGGCCATGTTTCGGGCCATTGTTAACACGAACGCCGTTTTACCCATACCTGGTCTGGCAGCCAATACGACGAGGTCGGATTTTTGCCAGCCGGCGGTAATCCTGTCAAGATCAGTAAAGCCACTTGGGATACCACTAATGTGACCCTCCCGATTCTTTGCGCCTTCTATCTGCTCTATGGCGTCCCTGATCAGGGAGTGCATATCGCTATAGCTGCGGCGCAGGTTGGTTTCACTAACGGCAAAAAGTCCTTGCTCCGCTTTATCCAAAATGTCAAACACATCTTTGGTATCTTCGTAGGACTCTTTAATTATATCGGAGCTGATGCGGATCAGTTCTCGCTGCAGGTATTTCTGCAGCACTATGCGGGCATGGTATTCTACATTGGCAGAGCTGGCCACACGATTGGTGAGCATCGAAATGGTGTAAGCCCCCCCCACGAGGTCAAGCTCGCCTCTCTTTTTCAATGCTTCGGTTACTGTCAATATGTCAACCGGCTGACCACCCCCAAACAATTGGTGTATGGCAGAAAATATTTTCTGGTGTGATTCTTTATAAAAGACCTCCGGCTTCAGGATATCAATCACGTTGGTCAGCGCATTCTGTTCAAGCATCATGGCACCCAAAACGGCTTCTTCCAGGTCTATGGCCTGCGGTGGCACCCTGCCATGATCACTATAATCCAATGAATAAAAGACTTTTCTGTCTTTTTTTGTGGCGATGTCACGCACTTTTTGCTCCCTTTGTTCCATAACTCAAAAGTACACATTCCTGTGTGTGCCTACAACACTTTCTGAAAAAATAATTATTAACAATGGGCTTAAACACCTGTCAGCCAGAGAGAACAAAGCTCACTGGGAACAATTGCTGCAGATCAGCACGGGGAATTCACCTTCTGAAAGGTCTGCAGAATTATTTGGTGATTTTGAATTCCGTACGCCGGTTGTTGGCCCGTCCTTCTTCGGTTTCGTTGGTATCGACAGGGATGGTATCTGCGTAGCCTCTGTATCGTAAGCGATCGGCCGAAACCCCTTTGTTGATGAGATAGTCATGAACGCTGCGGGCGCGGTTTTCTGATAACTCCATGTTATAATCAAAACTGCGGGTGCTGTCAGTATGGCCGCTGATCTCAATATATATTTCAGGGTTCTGCATTAATAAATCAAAAAGATTATCAAGTTCAGAAAAAGAAGATTCCTGCAGATCGTAGCTGTCGGTTTCGAAAAAGATATTGCGCAGCACAACGCTATATCCTTCGCTTATTGGTTTTAGAGGAATGTTTCTAAGATAGGGTTCGGGTGATGTTTTAGGGTCAGCATAACTGAAATGCTCTGAAAAAAAAAGATACCCTGTATGTGAAACATTGAGAGCGAGATCTCTGCCTGTGGGTATGGCCACCAGGAAGGAACCGTCGTTGGGATCAGCCTCAGATGCGGTAATAAGCTCACCACTTTGCACATCTTTTAATTCAAAACCGGCGCCAATTGGTTCCCTGGTGTCAAGGTCAAACACAAGTCCTTTCATATAAGTGACTGTTGCGGGCCGCGCCTCAGGATGCAGCTCAAATACATACAGGTCACTGTCGCCATAACCCCCTTCGATATCGGAGGCAAACCACGCCCACTGGCCTGAGGCACCAACGATCAGTGCAAACTCATCGCCATGTGTGTTGATGGAGTAACCAATGTTTACGGGCTCACCCCAGTTGCCTTGTGCATCACGGCGACTGTAAAAGATATCCAGCCCACCCATTCCGGGGTGGCCATCAGACGCAAAATACAAGGTTTGGTTGTCGGCATGTATGAATGGTGAAAGCTCGTTGCCTTTTGTGTTAATCACGGGGCCAAGGTTTACTGGGGTATTCCAATTGCCTGATGCATTGCGGGTAGCCATCCATATATCTGTGGGGCCAATGCTTCCGGTGCGGCTGCTGGCAAAAAAAATGCGCTGTCCGTCTGCCGATATTGATGGCTGGGATTCCCAGGCTGCAGAGTTAAGGGGGCGACCGACGTTAACCGGTGTCGACCACCTGCTGCCATCTCTCCGTGAATAATATATGTCGCAACTGCCCAGGCCATCAGCCCTGTTACACGCTGTAAAATAAAGATGCCGGCCATCGGCGGTGATGGTCTGGGCTCCTTCATTGCCCCTTGTATTCAGCGGAGGGCCAAGGTTTTCAGCCTCCTGCCATTCCCCATTGCGATAGCGACTTACATAAAAATCTTCGTAATAATATATGTACCCTGCACTTGCGTCCTCATACAGTGGTTTCTTGCGTGTAAATATCAGGGTTTGCTCATCGGCTGTAAGCGCAGGACTGTATTCGGCATACCGGCTGTTGATGGCCGGTCCGGGGTTCACCGGTGCGAAATCAACGGGATTCTCCATGGCATTAAGGGCATAGTCACAAGTCAACAACATTTGTTTGCTTTTTTCGATCATGCTGCCCCTGAGCAAGTTCATTTCGATGACTGAGAGGAAGTTTTGTCGTGCTTCACGGTATTGTCCGGTACGCAAAAATGCAGTGCCGAGATAATAATGTGCAGCCGGAAAGAAGAGAGAATCAATTCTTATTGCTGCCTGCCAGTGTGGAATACTTTGTTGAAGGTTGCCATCCTGATAATGTATCTCCGCAAGCAGAAGCCTGGCTTCAATAAATTGATCATCACGCGTCAGCGCCTGCTTTAGCTCATTAATGGCCAGTTTATGATCGCGTAAATGATATGCCGCTTCAGCCCGCTCATAAGCACGTCGGGCACGACGGCTCTCACTCGAAAGATCATCGTTGGTTTGTGCCGGCAAACCATCAATCGCTAAACAGAAAAAAAAAGTCAAAAAAAGAATTCCGGCCATTGTTCGCTTTTGTAAATAAAAGATACTATGAATACATAGATATATTTGCACAAGGATAATTAAAGGTCTCTTTTTATTAAACAGATACCATGTATAAATAACCAAAAGTATACTTAGAACGCAATGCGCGAGTATTATATTACTGGTTATATGACACAAGCAGATGACCAGTTCAGGACTTACATTTTCTCCGGTACATCAATACCCAGCAGGGCCATGGAATTTTTGACGGCATAGGATGTAAGTTTTATCAGCTGAAGGCGGAAATCACTGACAGCCCTGTCGGGTTCATTCAGGACAGAGTATTCATGGTAAAACTGATTAAATTCTTTACAAAGCTCGTAAACGTAGTTGGCAATTTGTGCCGGGCTGCATTCAGCGGCCGCTTCAGCAACTACCTGCCCGAACCCGGATACATTTTTCAGCAAGGCCACCTCTTTGGCATTCATTAGGGAGGCATCAAGGTTAGGCCCCATGGGCTTCAGGCGGTCTTCACCTGCCTTGCGCATAATGGAAGCAATGCGGGCGTATGTATATTGTATGAAAGGGCCGGTGTTTCCATTAAAGTCGATGGATTCATCCGGGTTAAACAGCATGTTCTTTTTGGGGTCCACTTTTAGTATGAAATACTTAAGTGCTCCCATGGCAATCTTATGATAAAGTTCTTTTTTTTCGGCATCCTTAAAGTCGCCGGTCTTGCCCAGTTCTTCGGTGGTTTTGCGTGCCGTTTCATACATGTCACTCATCAGGTCGTCGGCATCTACCACGGTACCTTCGCGCGATTTCATGCGGCCATCGGGCAACTCTACCATTCCGTAGCTGAGGTGATGTATGGCATCGGCATAAGGCTCATCAAGCTTTTTGAGCACTTTTTTCAAAACATCAAAATGATAGTTTTGCTCGTTGCCAACCACATAAATCATTTTTTCAGGGGCAAAATCTTCGTAACGCAAACGAGCAGTGCCAATGTCCTGTGTCATATATACAGAGGTGCCATCGGCGCGCAACAGAAGTTTTTCATCCATCTTATGCTCGGCAAGGTCGGCCCAAACGGAGCCATCTCCTTTCCTTACAAGCTTTCCACGTTTAACGCCATCAAGCACAATGTCACGGCCAAGCAGATAAGTATCAGACTCATAATAGATTTTATCAAAGCTTATCCCCATGCGCTCATAGGTCTGATCAAAGCCTTCGTACACCCAGGCGTTCATTGTTTCCCACACTTTCACCACCTCGGGGTCACGCTCTTCCCAGCGGCGCAACAGGGCTTGCGCTTCCTTCATTAGTGGTGCAGTTTTGCGGGCTTCCTCCTCACCTATGTCTTTCTCTTTTATGATGGATGCAACCTCCTGCCGCAAAGCAGTTTCAAACTGTACATAATAATCGCCAACCAGTTTATCCCCCTTTTTGCCGGTGCTTTGGGGTGTTTCGCCATGGCCAAATTTCATCCAGGCCAGCATTGACTTACAGATATGAATGCCTCTGTCGTTGACCAG
>SLDN01000018.1 GCA_007125275.1 Bacteroidales bacterium
GAACCGCTGCACTCATTTTATGAAGAAAAGAGCATTTACTGGCTTGACGACTGGGAACTTGTGAATAAGACGATCATCAAAACACTCAAGGTCGCTTCCGCATCGGAAGGTCATCTTGATTTCCCGGGTTTATATAAGGATGCATCAGATCGTGAGTTTGCCAGGGAGTTGTTTAAAAGAACCATCATAAACAGGACTGAATTTGATAATATCATATCAGCAAAAACAAAAAACTGGGACACAGAGCGCATTGCCCTCATGGACATGATTATTATGCAGATGGCAATCAGCGAAATACTGAAATTTCCGGATATCCCTGTAAAAGTGAGCCTTAATGAGTATATTGAGCTCTCCAAAATGTACAGCACTCCGAAAAGCAATGTATTTGTCAACGGCATACTGGATAAACTTGTTGAAGATTTCACCAGGCAGAAACTGATATCAGCTCATTCGGTAAGATAATTCTTAAATGTCTCCGTCTGATTTATTAACTTTGCCTTTTTAAATAACCGATTTTTTAACTTAAAACGAATGCGATGAACTTGTTGTATATTTTATTAATGGCCCCTGAAGGCGGCGGTGGCGGAATTGGTGCTTTCCTACCCCTCATTCTGATTATTGTTGTCTTTTACCTGTTTTTTATTCGCCCACAGATGAAAAAGCAGAAGGACTTGCGCAAGTTTCGCGAGAATCTGCGCAAGGGTGATAAGATCATTACCATTGGTGGCATCCACGGAAGAATCGTTGAAGAGCAGGAGAAGACGTTCACCATTGAGGTTGAAGGCGGCATCAGATTGCGCATCGAGCGTTCAGCAGTTGCAATGGATGGGGCCTCTGAACAGCTTGGTGATAAACGATAAATGACCTGGAGATTCTTATTGCAAAAACAGTCTTCGCTGTCTCCCGGTGAGGCAGCCAACAAGCGCAGGATATATATTTTTATCCTGTGCGTGTTTATTAGTACGCTGTTTTGGCTTTTCAACAAGCTCTCGCAGGAGACCTCCGCCACTTTAAGCACACCCATCGTTTTTGTATCATTTCCTGATGGGTTGGTTGCTGCCTCACAAAGTGACAGCATCATCCATTACAGGCTGAAATCTACCGGTATAAGGATTATACGGGCTTTTTGGCTTTTACCTTCCGACACATTGTTTATCCAGTCTGACGCCTTGCCCGTGACACGTCGTGATGGCAAAAACCTCTATTTCATTGACGAGAACCGCCTGAATGCGATGCTTGCCAATCGGTTTACTCAGTGGTCAAATGTCGAAAATGTGCATCCGGATACAGTTTTTGTTGAACTAGTAGCGGTCATTAGCAAGCGACTGCCGGTAAAACTTGATGCAGATATCACTTTTGAACAGCGCTTTCGCCCCTATGGAGATATCACAATTGAACCTGACAGCATCCTGGTCACCGGGCCGGAAACCATTCTTGATACACTTAGATTTGTAGCAACAGAGCATTGGTCATCAGGACGGCTGCGACAAAATACGCAACAAATGCTCAGGCTCAAGAAACCACTGCCTCTGAAATCATTGCATCTGGAGACAGAAAAGATACAACTTACCATTCCGGTAGCTGAATTTACTGAATCATCAATTGAATTGCCTCTGCAGGTTATAAGCCCCGAGGGCTCCAGCCCGGCAAACGTAAGATTGTTCCCAAACAAGGTTACTGTCAACTACCTCGTGGCCCTTAATGATTATGCATCGGTTAACGAACAGATGTTCAGGGCGAGTGTGCCTTGTCCCGTAAGCATTGACTCAGATGATGGACGCTTAACTGTTGAGCTTGACTCGTATCCTTCTTTTGTTGACGTGTTAAGCATCTCGCCGCCTATTATTGAATATATCATCATTGAATGAGCATGCCATGATGAGAATTGGACTTACAGGAAACATCGGAAGTGGAAAAACCACGGTTAGCCGGCTTTTTGCCATGCATGGTGTGCCTCTGTATTATGCTGATGAGAGGGCGAAGCACTTTCTAAATACACCTGATACCTTGATGAAAATCAGGGAGGCTTTTGGAGATGCATGCATTGATGGCGAAGGGAAGCCGGATAGAAAAAAAATTGCGGAGCTTGTATTTGGTGATGCTGACAAGCTCGAAATACTCAATAACATCATCCATCCGCAGGTGCGACAGGATTTTCTGGATTGGACTGCCGGGCAGTTGCATCACCCTTATGTGATCATGGAGGCTGCAATTCTATTTGAAAGCGGACAATACAAAAGCTTCCATAAAGTCATCATTGTCACCGCGCCCGAAACATTGCGAATTGAAAGGGTTTGTTCACGAGATGCAGTTCATCCTGAGGATGTCAAAAAGAGGATGCAACACCAGATGAAAGAAGATGCGAAGGTGCCGCTTGCCGACTTTGTAATCAACAATAATGGGCAAGAATTGCTCATCCCACAAGTAGAAGCAGTACACAAGCAGATTCTGGCCCTATGCAAACAGGGTAAATAATTGGAGTGGCCGCAAAATAAGCATGCCGGCTGTTGCGTTTTTGATTAGTACAAATTTAATAACCCTTTTTTAAGATTTTGATTTGTTAGTTTTGTTGAAAAAATTATTTCTGTCGGCTGCTTGTTTTTTGCTTGTTTCTACTGTTCAGCTTTATGGACAGCAGCAAAGCGGCCGCGTCTACGAGTTTTTAAATCTGCCGGCCACCGCCAGGGTGACAGCCCTGGGTGGATATGCTTTCCCAACCCTCGATAACGATCTGGGAATGGCTCTTTTCTATCCCGCACTGCTTACACAGGATGTCAACCACCACCTCAGCCTTAATTTTGTTGATTATTTTGATGACATCAACTACGGCACAGTCGCATTTGCACAGTATTTTGAACGGCTTGGCCAGTTCAGCGGGGCACTCAGCTATATTGACTATGGAAGCTTTGTAGAAGCCAATGAAAGCGGTGACATCATTGGCAGGTTCACAGCCGGCGAATACAGTTTGCAGATAGGGTGGGGCAGGCAGCTTACCGACAGACTGATGATGGGCAGCAACCTTAAGATCATCTATTCTTCATTTTATACCTACGACTCAATGGGGATGGCGGTTGATCTCTCCCTGGCGTATATCAACCCCGATCAGCTTGTAGCTGCATCCATTGTAGCCAGAAATATTGGCAGACAGATCACTTACTATCACGGCAATAACAGGGAATCCTTGCCGTTTGACCTGGCATTTGGGGTGTCTAAAAAACTGCAAAATGCACCTTTCCAGTTCTCACTTGTTGCGAACAACCTGCATAATTATAACCTGGTCTATGATTCGCCTATGTTTTTGCCCGATCATTTTAACACAGACGATGATAGCCAAACCTTCCAGGAGCGTGTGAGTGATTTTGGAGATAACCTGATGCGTCACCTTGCTGTGGGTGTTGAATTCCAGCCCCTGGAAAGCTTCAGTTTCAGGATGGGATACAATTATCGCCGCCGCCAGGAAATGAAGGTCGACTCACGGCTGTCTACCGTCGGTTTCTCGTGGGGCTTTGGTATAAAAATATCCCGCTTTCAGCTTCAATATGGCAGGTCTAACTATCACCTGGCAGGCGCTCCCAACCACATTTCAATCAGCACCAGCCTCCAGGACCTGTTTCGACAACCGGTAATACAGACAAATGGGATTGAGTGATGAGGATGAAGATGAGGATGAGGATGAAGATGAGGATGAAAAAGCTATTGGTTTACATATTTGTGGTGTTGTTATTTCCGGTTAGCTCCTTGGGACGCCCTGCCGTAAAAGAGCATTTTCCGGTAACGCGAACAGGCGATTGGGTTTTTTTTTCTGATAAGAAAGGCGTTGACTTTGATCCGTATACTTTTTTTGATCCAAAAGCCATTGAACGCCGGCAAAAACTTGGCCTCAGTCTTTTCGACACCCTTGATTATCCTGTGAGCGACGCATACCTGCATCGGCTTGGCGATTATGTTGACTCAGTTGGGCTTGTCTCGCGGTGGTTCAACGCCGCTTATGTCTATGCCTCCGCCTTACAGATCTCTGAAGTAGAACAACTGGCCTTTGTCGATTCAGTCCGGCCGTCATCGTTACGACTGTTGCTTGCCTCAAACGAAAAGGATACCGATGAACATGCTTTGCTGGCAAAGGCTGACACCGTTTTGTTGAATACCCAGTTGCGCCATATGTCAGGCACGATGTTCCACGAAAACAATTATTTTGGTCAGGGCGTCCGCATAGCCGTTTTTGATGCCGGCTTCAGGGGTGTGAAAACACATCCTGCCTTCAGGCATCTTGTTGATGATGGCAGATTAATCGCCACATACGATTTTCACAGGCAAAGGGAGAATGTGTATGTTTCAAGCACCCATGGCACCATGGTTTTATCGGCCATTGCCGGTTTGCTTGACGGACAGCCCATGGGTTTGGCTCCCGGGGCGGAGTTTTTGCTGGCCCGCACAGAGATCCGCCGCGAACCGCTGGCCGAAGAAAAATACTGGCTGGCTGCCGTGGAGTGGGCTGATCAGCACGGTGCCGACATCATCAACTCCTCACTTGGATACATCTACCACAGGTACTATCCGGAAGAGATGGATGGGCAGACCTCACTGGTGGCCCGCGCCGCACACATCGCCGCCAGGAAGGGAATCCTGATTGTCAATTCAGCCGGCAACCAGGGCAACGACGAACATTGGCGTATCATCGTTACGCCGGCCGATGCCGATAGCGTGCTCACGGTTGGTGCCCTCGATTATCCGTCAATGCTCAGGGCATCATATAGCTCTTTAGGTCCGACTGCCGATGGCCGCATGAAACCCAATGTAAGTGCCCTCGGAAGCGTTGTGACCGCATCACGGCGCCAGCTCGCCAAACCCCAGGGCACCTCGTTCGCAAGTCCGCTGGTAACAGGCTTCGCCGCCTGCCTGATGCAAATGTACCCGACCTGGTCCAATATGGATATTTTCAATGCCATTGAAAGAAGTGCAACACTATACCCATATTACGATTATGCGCACGGCCATGGAGTCCCTCAGGCATCAAACTTTTTTAATCAAAATGCCGGATTCCGCATGCCCACCTTTGACATTATCGCAGGCAATGACTCCATAAAAATATTTCTTCGGGAAAGAATTGGCCAGGGTGACCAACCAAACGCTGCCAAAATCGCGGAAAATAAATATCTTTACTACCACAAACGAAACGCCGATGGCACCATAGCCAGGTATTATGTTGTTGACCTTGAGGATGCTGACAAAATTAGTATTGCAAGAGATGCCTTTAATGACGGTCAACAGCTGTTCATACACTTCAATGGCTATACCTCCGGCATTCGCGTGAAATAATATTTTAAAGAGACTGGCGGATGTTAAAACTAATCTTTACGCTGCTTTCACTTGGCTTTCTGACAGTTGGTTACGGACAAACGGTTGTAATCGCAGAAGATGTTGATCAGCAGGAGGAAACACACGAATTCGGGATGAACAGAAAGCATTACACACATACCTTTCTTAGTGTTTTGTTCGTAGCAGGCCCGCCGGAACATCCTGGCGCCGATGTGATATACGGAAGGTCCAGAACACTTGAATTTGGTTACAGGTATAAAAGAAGGTTGTCAGAAACATTTTCATTTGGAAGCGAAATAACAGGACGCAGGAATGCCTTTCACCTCAAGCAATCAGAAACAAAATCAGTCCCTGACACAATAATCAGGGATAGTGAAAAACTGGTGTTCCTGGAAGCAGGCATCGGGGCATTTACGCGAATCAACTTTGGACAGAGAGGTAACTACATTGGGCGTTTTTTAGATGCCGGCATTTATGCATCCTGGATTTTTCATACCAGACACGTCTTGTTTTATGAAGAAGAGAATGTTCATTACCGCGTAAGGAAAACCGGCATGAAATACCCGGCAAACCTGGATTATGGATTGATAGCAAGGATAGGTTTCAACAACCTCGTCTTTAAAGGCACTTACCGTATGTCTGGATTGTTTAAGGAGTCCGCCGGCTTGCCGGAACTCCCGAGATATGCCGTGGGTGTTGAGTTTGGACTGCATCCGTTTTAAAAACCATCGCCTTCCGGATGACCCGGTAACGGAACGCACATTCAAGTTTTCTCTGCCAGCATCAGCCCATCCCTGAAAGGCAACAGCAATTGATGCACCCCTTTATGATTTCGGATATACTCATTGAAAAGAGCGATGCCTCGCGTTTCCTCATCCATTTGCTCAAAAGGCATCAGTACTTTTCCACTCCATAAAGCATTGTCAGCAATCACAACACCCCCTTTTCGCAACTTTGGATATATCAGCTCAAAATATTTAATGTAATTCTCTTTGTCTGCATCAATGAAAACGAGGTCAAAGGTGTCATCTATCTCAGGCAATACATCCAGGGCTTCGCCGATGTGTTGTTTGATGACCTTTTCATATCCGGCCTCCCTGATGTACTTTGCAGCGAAATCTTCCAGTTCGGCATTGCGGTCGATGGTGTGAAGCAGGCCATCCGCAGCCAGTCCTTCAGCAAGGCACAAGGCGGAATAACCGGTATAGGTGCCAATCTCCAAAATGCGTTTCGGGTTAATTATTCTGCTAATAAAGGCCAGTATCCGGCCCTGCATGTGCCCCGACAGCATCCTGGCCTTTAATACTTTGGCCTGTGTGTCGCGGCCGAGCCTCTCCA
>SLDN01000012.1 GCA_007125275.1 Bacteroidales bacterium
CCCGGTGGCAGCGGGGTATTCAGAACATCTTTCTTTGATGCAGATTATATCGGGAGTGCAATACCAACTCAGCCGCAGATCATTACGGCAATCGTTCAGCAGTTTAATGAAACCATGCAAGTTACAGCCAGAAGCCTGGAGGACTTTGACATATATACAAACATCCATGATACAGAAATGGATGGTATACAAATATACCCGAACCCCTTCAGGAACCAGATTTTTATTTCTGATTCAGAAAGTCTTAAGAGGATTGTGCTGTTAAACAGCTATGGACAGATCATCCAGGACTTTGTCCCGGCCTCGGGCATTGCCACCATCCCGGTCGCAGAATTAAAGCCCGGTTTTTATTTTATTCAACTGCACCTGAATGATGGACAACGACTTGTGAAGAAGCTGCTAAAGCAATAAACGCCCGGATTATTTTGCTGTTTTGTCATTTTACGGATGCCTGCTTCAATCAAACAGAAGCAGGCATCTTTTTTGTATCTCTAAAGCATTGAACCTAAAACATTAACGTTAAGGAAACAGGATTTCAGTCCTTTTTCTCATATTTTTTTTGTAATTTCACGCGTTTTTTGATCAAATATTTATTAATTAAAGTTTTTATGAACACAGAAAAAGTTTTGCAGGATTATATATTCGAGGTAAGCTGGGAGGTATGCAACAAGATAGGTGGCATACACACCGTAATCAGCTCCAAGGCGCCTTTGTTAATCGAGAAATACAAGGACAACTACATAACCATCGGCCCTGATGTCTGGAAGGAAACACATCGCAACCCGGAGTTTGAAGAGGATCATAATCTTTTTCGTGAGTGGCGTGAGCATGCCGAAGACAATGGTTTGCATTTTCGCATTGGGCGCTGGCAAGTTCCGGGAAACCCAATCGCCATACTGGTTGACTTTACGCCCCTTTTCGGTCAGAAGGACAACATCTTCTCTGACTACTGGCTGAAGTTTGGATTGAATTCATTAAGTGGTCAATGGGATTACACCGAGCCTGCTATGTTTGGATATGCTGTGGGTCAGGTCATTGAGAGTTTTTATGATTTTTATTTATCGGCATATGATCGCATCATTGCCCATTTCCATGAATGGATGACCGGTACCGGTGTTTTATACCTTCGCGACAAGGTGCCCCAGGCCGGAACCATATTTACCACTCACGCCACTGTGCTGGCACGCTCACTGGCAGGCCACGGCAGGGCGTTGTATGATCAGCTCGACAAGCTGGATGCTGAAGCCAGGGCCCTTGAGCTGGGGGTTGTGTCAAAACATAGTCTTGAACAAACAGCAGCACGAATGGCAGATGTGTTCACCACCGTGTCATCCGGTACTGCCCTCGAGTGTGAAAAGGTGCTGGGCAAACAGCCCGATCTGGTTACCCCGAACGGCTTCAGCAGCGACATGATCCCGGCAAACGGGAGTCTGGCCGAATCAAGGGTTGTCGCCAGAGAAAAACTTTTACAAACAGCGCGTGGACTTTTCAACCAGGATATTCCTGAAGACAGTCTGCTGGTGGCCCACAGCGGCAGGTACGAGTATCGCAACAAAGGAATTGATCTTTTCATTGATGCCCTTGCCGACATCAACAAAAAAGGCTTTGATAAAACACTGCTTGCCTTTATTATGGTTCCTGCCAACCAAACGGGGCCGCGGGCAGATGTTTCTGACAGGATCAAAGCACCCGACTTTTCGAACCCGGTCTCAGAAGAGTATCTCACACACAGGCTTGCTGATCCCGACAATGATCCCATCCTTAAAAGGCTGGCAGAGGTTGGTTTAAAGAACCGGCCGGAAGACAAGGTAAAAGTGATATTCACACCTGCCTATCTGAATGGAGACGACGGCATTTATGGTATTGACTATTTCAGTATCCTGAAAGGCTTTGATACCACCGTATTCCCGTCATATTATGAGCCATGGGGTTACACACCAATGGAGAGCATTGCCATGCAGGTTCCTGCCGTTACCTCCTCACTATCAGGATTTGGTCAATGGGTGAAAGAAAAACACAAAGATGCCGACAATGCCCTTCACATCATTACCAGAAATGACCACAATGATGATGCAGCATGTCAACAGCTTTCAGATGTGATTGGTAAATGGCTGAGTGATGCAAGCAGTGCCGGATTTAATGGCCGTGACCATCAGTCTCACCCCATGTGCCACGCCAGCCTGGAGAAAGGCAGAGCTGAGGCTACACAAATAGCTGAGGGTGTTTTATGGGAAAAGCAGATCATCCATTACAAGAATGCCTATGAAAGTGTTTTGCAGAAAGCTGCAAAGAGATACGACCTTTATAAGGACAAGAAACCGCCAACCAGGAGTGTTTCCCTGCCTTCCGTAGAAAGCATGAAGCCCAAATGGAAAAAAATCAGCATTCAGGTAAATGTGCCAGATGCACTTAAGCAACTGTCTGACCTGTCCAGGAATTTATGGTGGACATGGAATTATGAAGCCCGCGATCTTTTTGAAAGCATTGATCCTAAGCTATGGGAGCAGTGTAAAAAGAACCCCATCATTTTGATGGAGAATCTAGGCATGGAACACTTTGAAAGGCTGGCCGGCGATTCAATGTTCATGCATAATTACCGGACTGTTGTTGACAAATTCAACAAATACATCCATGCCGGCAAGAAAAAGGCCACGGATAAGATCGCTTATTTCTCCATGGAATACGGTTTACATGACACCATTAAGATATACAGTGGAGGTTTGGGCGTGTTGGCCGGCGATTACCTCAAGCAGGCCAGCGACGACAATGTAGATATCATTGGTATCGGGCTGCTGTATCGCTATGGCTACTTTACCCAGAGTCTCTCTGTTAGTGGTGAGCAGCTGGACACCTACTACCCGCATGATTTTGTAAAGATGTCGGCTGTTCCCGTTCGCAAGAAAAACGGCGACAGGCTTCGCATCAGCATTGCCTTCCCGGGTCGCACACTGCATGCCAAGGTCTGGCGCATTGATGTTGGCCGGGTGCCTTTATATTTGCTGGATACAGATATTTCTGAGAATGCAGGCTTTGACCGCTTCATCACGCATCAGCTGTATGGTGGTGACTGGGAGAACCGTTTCAAGCAGGAATTTTTGCTTGGCATTGGAGGTATCCGTCTGCTTGATGCACTGGAGATACAACCGAAGGTGTTTCACTGCAACGAGGGTCACGCTGCATTTACGGGCCTTGAGCGACTGCGTAAATTTGTTCAGGATGATAAGATGAGTTTCCACGAAGCACTTGAAGTAGTAAGGGCAAGCAGCCTGTTTACCACTCATACGCCGGTTCCAGCCGGTCATGACTTCTTCAGTGAGGACATGCTGCGAACTTACATGCCACACTATGCCGACAGATTAGGCATTAGCTGGGAAACTTTCATGGGTTTGGGCAAAATGAATCCACAGAACACCCAGGAGAGTTATTCAATGAGTGTGCTGGCGGCAAAACTTGCCCAGCAGGTGAACGGCGTTAGCAAAATTCATGGAAAGGTGTCACGGAACATGTTTAAAGACCTGTATCCCGGTTATTTCCCTGAAGAGCTGCATATTGGACATGTTACCAATGGTGTGCATTATGGCACATGGACAGCAAAGGAGTGGCAGGAGTTATACCATGAGCACTTTGGTAAAGACTTCATGAATAATGTGGCCGATCCCAAAATGTGGGAAAAAATCTACGATGTCCCTGATGAACACCTTTGGAGCATTAGAAATGACTTGCGCAGATATTTGCTTGAATACATCAGGAAACGTTTACTCTCAAACCTTTCGCGTCGCCAGGAGACTCCCCGCAAGATTTATCAGATCATGGAGGCCATTGACGAGAATACGCTCACCATTGGT
Source organism: Bacteroidales bacterium (assembly GCA_007125275.1). The sequence goes on from SLDN01000012.1 coordinate 3,846, forward strand.
TTTGCCCGTCGCTTTGCCACATACAAAAGAGCCCATTTGCTGTTTAACGACCTGGAGCGATTGTCACGCATTGTGAACAATCCCGATATGCCTGTACAGTTTATCTATGCCGGCAAGGCACACCCCGCCGATAAAGCCGGGCAGGAACTTATCAAGCATATCATGGAGATCAGCAAGCGCAAAGAATTTTATGGAAAAATTCTTTTCCTTGAAGATTATGATATGGAGCTTGGCAGAGAGCTTGTTAAGGGTGTTGATGTATGGCTCAACACCCCTACCCGCCCCATGGAAGCCTCCGGCACCAGTGGCCAGAAAGCTGTACTGAACGGTGTGATGAACCTCAGCGTACTGGATGGCTGGTGGGCAGAAGGCTACACTGATGAAGCCGGATGGCAGCTCAAAGAAGAAAAAACCTTTGATAACCAGGAGTTCCAGGATGAACTTGACGCTGAAACTGTTTACAGCATCCTTGAAACAGAAGTGGCACCGCTCTTTTACAACAGAGACCAGGACGGATTACCCAGGGAATGGATAAGGTGGATGAAAAACTGTATCGCAAGGGTTGCACCGCACTACACAAACAAGCGAATGCTTGATGACTACTTCAAGCACTTCTATAACAAGCTGTTCAGCTCTGCTGAAAGGGTGAACAAAGACAATTTCAAGGCGGCCAAAAATCTTGTTTTCTGGAAAAACAAGATACTGCGCGCCTGGGATAATGTTGAGCTCGTTGACAAGAAAATCATGAGCAACTCCGGCAAAACCATCCTTTTGGGTGGCAAATTCGCTGCTGAGATTACGCTGAACATAAAAGGTCTCAGCGGCTCTGACTTTGGACTGGAGGTCGTTTTTGTGCAAAAAACGATAGATGGCAAGCGAGAGATCGTTTCTGTTTATGAAATGGATAAAACAGCCGAAAAAGGCAAACAGTTTACTTTTAAATGCGAAGTGCCAGCCAAGCGCACCGGTGACTTTAACTATGCCTTCCGTTTGTTTCCCAAAAACAAAGCGCTTGCACACAGGCAGGATTTCCACCTTATCAAGTGGATTTGATTGGGATATTGAAGATAAGTTTGTAACTTTGGATGGTCATCAACATAAATTATGTAATGACAGGGTTTGACCTGTCATTATCTGTCATTATCTATCAAACCAAAATAAGAAAAAATGAAAATACTGGAAGGAAAAACAGCTTTAATAACAGGCGGTTCACGCGGCATTGGACGAGCTATTGCATTATCATTTGCCCATTCAGGCGCCAATGTTGCATTTTCTGATCTGCGCTATGACGAATTGGCTGAAAGTCTGGAAAAAGAGCTCGCTGAACTGGGCGTTAAAGCCAAAGGCTACGCGTCGGATGCAAGCAGCTTTGCAGATAGCGAAAAGCTTGTCAATGATGTGCAGGCTGAGTTTGGGAGCATTGACATCCTTGTAAACAACGCCGGCATCACCAAAGATACACTGATGATGCGGATGACCGAAGAGATGTGGGATGACGTGATCAGGGTGAATCTGAAGTCAGCATTTAACCTTACCAAGGCAGTCCAGCGCTTTATGCTTAAACAAAGAAGTGGCAGCATCATCAACATGAGCTCCATCGTTGGTCTGGGGGGCAATGCCGGGCAAGCCAACTATGCAGCATCCAAAGGTGGCATGATTGCTTTCACAAAATCTGTTGCCCAGGAATTGGGGGCGCGTAACATCAGGGTGAATGCCATTGCCCCGGGTTTTATCGAAACAGAAATGACCGCCAAAATACCGGAAGAAGCCAGGAAGGCATGGGCTGAAAAAATTCCGCTGAAACGTGCCGGAACACCCGATGATGTGGCCAATATGGTTGTCTTCCTTGCCTCTGATATGTCATCGTATGTTACAGGACAGGTAATGAGTGTGTGCGGTGGGATGAACAGGTAAAATAAACCCCAATGCATTGCCAACAGCTTAGTGTTGTTCAGTTTAAAAATCTGGAAGAACTTACCCTGGTGCTTTCACCAAAGTTCAATTGTTTTGCCGGCCACAACGGCGCCGGCAAAACAAACCTTCTGGATGCAATCTATTACCTCTCTTTCTGCAAAAGCTTTACCAATCCGGCAGATACACAGAATATCCTGTTTGGTAAAGATCTGTTTGTGATCCAGGGGCAATATCAGCTAAATGGCCGGGCTGACACCATCTATTGTGGTGTCAAAAAAGGACAACGAAAGGCTTTTAAACGCAACAAGAAAGAATACGAGCGATTATCTGACCACATCGGGAGCTTTCCTTTGGTTTTGCTGAGCCCGGCTGACACACAGCTTATCCTTGGTGGCAGTGACGATCGGCGCAGATTTGTCGATGGCGTCATCTCACAGTACAACAAAGAATATCTGCAAAAACTCATAGGTTATAACAAAGCGTTGCAGCAGCGCAATGCCTTGTTGAAGATCTTTGCCGAACAGAGGCGTTTTGAGCAGGCTTCACTCGAAATATGGGATGAACAGCTGAGCGCCAACGGCAATTACATTTATGCAGAACGGAAACAATTCTTTGATGCTTTTCTGCCAGTGTTTAGCGATTACTACGCTTTTCTCTCGCAAAGCAGAGAGCTGACAAACATCCAGTACGAATCCACCTTGCACACCGGTGACTTTCAAGCACAGCTTTCAGCCGCGCGCGAAAAAGACAGGGTGCTCCTATACACCACGGTAGGCATCCATAAAGATGATCTTAACTTCCTGATCCACAATGAACCCATTAAGAAATTCGGAA
>SLDN01000161.1 GCA_007125275.1 Bacteroidales bacterium
TATGAAATATTTTTATTTTTAAACAATATTTATTTTATATTTGCAGATATTTATTAACGATATATTATATATTCAATATTTATTGCACATGTCATTAAACAGTCACAAGCAATTCGCCTCCCGCTTCATCAACTCCACCGCCTGTCCGGTCTTTCTTACAGGACGTGCTGGTACAGGAAAAACCACCTTCCTGAAAGAGATCGTGAAGCAAACACATAAGAAAACCATCGTGGCAGCACCCACCGGCATCGCAGCCATCAACGCCGGAGGCATCACACTCCACTCATTGTTTCAGTTGCCGTTTGGTTCATTCATACCATCTGAAAATATCTCCGGAAGGCTTCCTTCATCTTCGGGCGTACACACTCCAAGATCTCTCATACGCAGCAGAAGGTTTCAGGATGCCAAACGTAAGCTGCTCAGAGAAGTCGAACTGCTTATCATCGACGAGGTCAGCATGTTGCGCGCCGACCTGCTTGACGCCATCGATACCGTGCTGAGGCATATACGTCGAAAACACTATGAACCCTTCGGAGGCCTGCAGGTACTGTTTATCGGCGATCTGCTGCAGCTGCCACCCGTGATCAAAAATGATGAATGGGAGCTGCTCAAAGACCATTACCAAAGTTTGTTCTTTTTCCACGCCAATGTGCTGCAGAAACATCCACCCATCTATATTGAACTGGATCATATTTACAGGCAAAGCGACCCGCACTTCATCAGTCTGCTCAACGGGCTGCGCGACAACAGCATCACACAAGAGCAACGCCGGATGCTGAACGAGCGGGTAAACAAGACTTTCTCCCCAACCTCTTCCGAGGGATACATTTTCCTTACAACCCACAACTACAAAGCCGACCAGATTAACCAAAAAGCCCTCCGGAGATTATCCGCACCCAGCTTTACATATGAAGCGAAAACAAAAGGCAATTTCCCTGAAAACCTGCACCCTGTAGAGCACACCCTCGAGTTTAAAGAAGGTGCACAGGTGATGTTTATCAAGAATGACCACTCCGGCGAACAGAAATATTATAATGGCAAAATAGGCATCATCGATGAGCTCGGTGAAGACAGCATCATCGTGCGCTTTAATGATGACTCCCCTCCCACCGCAGTGGAGAGATACCTTTGGGAAAACAAAAAATTCAAACTTAATGATGAGAAAAACGAAATAGAAGAAGAGTTGACAGGTACTTTTTCGCACTTTCCGATCAAGCTGGCCTGGGCGATAACCGTGCACAAGAGCCAGGGACTCACCTTCGAAAAAGCAGTAATCGATGTGGCAAACGCTTTTGCTCCAGGTCAGATATATGTCGCTTTGTCACGTCTCGTTGGACTGGAAGGCCTGATATTGAGTGATCCCATACCGGCATACCTGCCCCCGCAAGAGAAATGCTTAAAGGAATTTTCTGACCTGCGACCCGACATTAAAGACTTGAAAAGTCAGCTTCAAGCAGCTTCCATGACATTCATTCATCAGCAGCTGCTCAATACATTCGACTTTTATGATCTGAATGACACTTTGCAGAAGCACTTACAGACATACAACAAAGAAGAGAGCCGCTCTAAAAAACAAAGCTTCCAGCCATGGGCTGTCGCACTTCACAATGATTTTGCATCCATAAAAATCGTGGCTAACCGCTTTCAATCGCAACTCAAAAATGATCTTAGAGCCAATGACCTGTTGCACATATACAACAGGGTCAATGCTGCAATCAGTTATTTCACTCCGCCCCTAAATGAGTTTTCTAAGCGTATTTTTGATCATGTCGTTCAGGTGAACGGTCTCACCGGCGTCAAAAAATACATCAGGGAGCTCAGGGAGCTCGAAGGGTCTTTCTTTGGCAAAGTGCAGAAGCTGCACAAAATGGAAGCACTGGTAAAGGCTATGCTCGAGAACACTGAACCTACCCGCCATAACACGAAAAACAAAACCATTGAGGAAGAACGTGATCGGATGCTGAGCGATGAAGCAAAGAAAATCCTCAAAAAAGGGAAGGCCGGCAGTAAATCAAACAAATCATCCGAAGATGAAACGGACGGCGACACACCGGCCGAAAAAAGCCCGTCTGCATTGATCAGCGGTCGTCTCTTTAATGAAGGCATAGGCATCGAAGAGATCGCACTCGTGCGCTCGCTCGCGGCTTCCACCATCCAGTCGCACCTTGCTAAATGTGTTGAATATGAAATTGTTGACCCCAACAAACTGGTTGACCCTGAAAAGCAGAAGCAAATTCTGGCGGCCGCCAAAGAAGCCAACAGCCGGAGGCTAAGCGACATAATGGCTTTGCTGGGTGATGAATTTACTTATGGTGATATAAAAGTTACCCTGGCAGCCAACCCTTAAGCGAACACCAGCCCTTTCTCTGCCTCATCTATTCCACAAAAAGTTTGTAGTGGTTGTATATTTCGAGAATGTTATTCACATAGTTAACGGGTTCAATCCCTGAGGCGTAACCATATCTGACTTCTTCACGATTATAGTATTCCGGGTTTGATTTTTTGAGCATGTAGTTCTCAACATGGCCATGCCATATATCCGGATCGACATGGTGGGCTGCGGCAAGGCGTCTTGCATCCTGCACATGTCCATGGCCGGCATTGTAAGATGCAATCACGAAAAGCAGTCGTTCATCCGGGTTTTCAATGTGTTGCTTCCAGTAATCATCAAGCCAGGAGATAAAGGCTGCTCCGGCAGCGACATTTTGCACCGGGTTGTAAGGATCTGCCGCCCCAAACTCAAGGGCAGTCCGTGGCATGAGTTGCATTATGCCAATGGCTCCGGCCCACGATCTCGCATCCGGGTCAAAACGTGATTCCTGGTATGCCAGAGCAGCAAATAAACGCCAGTCCCACCCAAGCCTTGTGGCATTAGCGCGGAAAAGTTCATCATAAGGAGATATCTTACCACCGGCAATAAGGAAATAATCACTGGCATAACGTGACCGAAAGGCGCGCCTGTTTTCAAAATATTTATTGTAGATCACATAAAAATCCACTTCATTGCGGGCCTCTTCCAGCCAGCCATTGAGTGATTCTATCAGCAAAACCGACGATGGTCTCAGCGCCCAGGCCGTTTGCTGCGGCAAACTGATGGCTGTGGACACATCCAGATCCCTGTAATATGCTGATTGGATTGCCGCTATGTTCTCATCGGCCACAGTATACCTGATCTGTCCTTCTGCAACCATCGAAATCAGCTCTTCAGTAGTAACCCCCTTGCCAGCTTCAACAATTTGAATGTCAGAACCTATCTCAGAAGAAAGGTTTCTTAACCTGCTTACATAGGCTGAGCCCCGGCGCACGTGCACCGTGTCGCCGGCCAGTTCAATCGGGTTGCGAACAAGCATCTGTTCAATCCTGTGCAGCATCATTTGTCGCCACCCCTCGGGCTTGCGCTGCACCAACACCTGCCTGGTGGTATTAAAAGGGTCAGTAAACGCCAGATGTTCGCGCCGCTCACTTGTGATCGTTAAAGCATAAGCAATCATATCTCCCTCCCCCCTTTCCAGCATCTCAATCATCTCATCAAAATCCCGCGCCAATTTTATGATGACAGGCAGTCCCAGATGCTCGCCATATAACTGCAACAGCTCATATTCGTAACCCATTGCCTCTCCCCTGTAAACGAAATAACTGATCGGACTGTAGCTTGTGATCGCAACAAGCTCACCGCTTTCAATTATCTCAGGAAGGTCAGCAAAGTGCGAACTGCTCTTTGTTCCTTCCTCGCAAGAGATGATCAAACAAAGAAACAAACCACACAATAAAACCTGCCCGGATCTTTTCATAACTGAATGCGCATTCGCGTCTTTTTGATGAACGAATAGTATGTATTTAGATGAATTCCAGCATAAAACTATGCATAATTTCACTAACACCAAAACAAACCACGAAAAATTACCGCACAATGCCCAAAACACACCGTTTACCGTTTTTGCTTACAAAAGCATTTCCGGTATTATAATAGTTTCCGTTTTTTTGATTATCATTGCATTGGATTTTATCCTATCAGGCATCCTCCAATGGATCAATAACCCTGAACGATTAATCAAAACACAAACAAATGAAAGCATTCTTAAGTATTCCAATTATTTTGTCAACATTTCTTTTATTTATGAACACTTCCTGCACAACAGAATATGCCGACAAGGTTTTTATCAATGGCAATTTTTACACGATGGATTATCAGCAGCCGACGGCAGAGGCTGTTGCCATCCGTGACAACAAATTCATTTTCGTTGGCAGCAACGATGATGCGCTTGCTTTGTCAGGAAATCACACCTCAGTGGTCGACCTTGAAGGCGCTTATGTGTTGCCCGGACTAACGGAAAGCCATTTGCATTTCGACAATCTGGGGCGCAATCTGCTGAAAGAGCCACTCGATGTGTACTGGTTACAGCTTGATGAGCTGACGGGTCGTCTTGCGGAGGCTGTGTCAAAAGCTTCACCGGGTGATTGGATCATCGCTCGCGGCTACAATGAAGCGCTGTGGGATGAAACACCCCACCGAAGCATCCTGGATGCTTTCAGTCCTGACAATCCCGTTGTTTTGCGCCGCTATTGCGGGCATGCGCATTGGGTTAACAGCAAGGCCCTCGAAGTAGCCGGTGTTACCGCTGACACCCCTTCGCCGGACGCAGGGCATATTTTCATTGATGGTGAAGGAGACCCCAGCGGTGTATTGATATCTGCTGCCGGTGGCCTGGTGACAGGACACATTCCGCCGGCATCTGCACTGACCGAAGCCGAAGAGCTCGAAGCGCTGCGCCTGGCCAGCGACACACTGCTTGCTTCCGGAATTACCACAGTACATTGTGCCAGCCAGACCGGCCTTGAAGATATCCGATTACGCCGTAAAGCTTATGAGCAAGGCAAACTGAAGGTCAGGGTGATGGATGCACTCGAAGCTGAAGCGGCCAAAGAGCTGAACAAGCCTTTGATTGGTCTCTATGATGATCGTTACACCGTGCGATGGGTCAAAATGTTTATCGATGGATCGCTCGGCGGACGTGGGGCTGCCATGACAGAAGCTTACTCGGATATGCCCGGCGAGCACGGTGCATTGCGTGCCCTCGGTCAGGATGAAGAAGCATATACAGCACTCGTGGCCGGGTTCCTGGAAATGGGTTTTACAACCCGCACCCACTCCATTGGCGATATGGGAAATCACGTAACCCTCAACGCATTTGAAAATGCCATGGAAAGGACAGCCATTGGCCCAAAACAGGCACGCCTGGTTGTGGAGCATGCACAGGTATTGCGCCCGGAGGACATTCCACGCTTCGCAAACAGACAAATCATTGCATCCATGCAGCCGGTGCACGCAACAGAAGATATGCTCTTTGTTGAAGACCGCATCGGTTACGAGCGAGCACAAACAGCCTACGCCTGGCGAAGCATCATCGATCAGGGTGGCATCATTGCCGCAGGATCAGACTATTGGGTGTCGCCCTTCAACCCTTTTTACGGTATGCACGCCGCCATCACCCGGCAGGACAGAAACAACAACCCGCCCGGCGGCTGGTTCCCTGAGCAGGCTATGACACGCCAGGAAGCCCTCAAAGCCTACACGAGATGGCCGGCTTACGTAGAATTTTCTGAAGACATCAAAGGGTCAATAACAGCTGGAAAATTGGCCGATTTAATTGTAATTGACAGAGATTACTTCAGAATGCCGTCAAACGAAATTCACCAGATTCAAGTGCTCAGAACAGTCCTTGGTGGCGAAACAGTCTATCTGAAAGATTAGTATAAGCAAATATCGATATAAATAAAATAGTAAAACATGAAGCGATGACTAATAGAATTTTCTTAATTTTTTACATGCTTGTTGCAATGTTAGTATTTGCAAATACTTCTCCTGCTTATGGCTGTTTTGCGGTGGTTGTTGGAAAAGATGCCAGTGCCGATGGCTCAGTCTTATTTGCGCACCTGGAACAAAATTCGAATCTGAGCAAGATGGGTTACAGATACGTACCGCGCATTGAGCACAAACCAGGCAGCATGGTACAGCTGCGTCGTGGTGGTTCATGGCCGCAACCTGAAGTCAGCTGGGCTTACCTCTGGACTGCAAACACAGGCTCGGAGTTTTCGGATGGATATTTCAACGAATGGGGGGTTGCGATTGCTTCGGATGCCTGTGCCACACGCGAAGATTCTTATGATGAGCTTGTAGCCAGCGGAGCTATAACAGATGGAGGCATAGGTTACAAGTTGCGGCGCGTGGTTGCACAGCGTGCCACGACGGCGCGCGAAGGCGTTGAAATTGCAGCAGAGCTGCTTAATTACTTTGGATATGCGGCCAGTGGACGCACTTATGTAATTGCCGATGCCAATGAAGGCTGGCTGCTGTCGGTGGCCCGCGGCAAACACTGGATCGCGCAACGTGTGCCCGACAACGCCATCGTATTGCTGCCCAATGTGCATATCATCGGGCCCGAAGCCGACCTGAACGACACCGAAAATGTGATGGCCTCTGAAGGCCTGCTGGAATATGCCATAGAAAGAGGCTGGTACGACCCGGCATCAGGAGAAGCGTTCAGCTTCAGGGAAGCATTCA
>SLDN01000118.1 GCA_007125275.1 Bacteroidales bacterium
GAGAGTATGTCATCGCCGTTTTTTATAAAAGCCCCGCTAGCATATGGTGGGGCTTTTTTTGTAGGCAGCGCATTGTCGATTGCGAGCGACCCCAGTGTCTGCAACGGACAGGCCAAGTCCTACGACACAATCCGGGAGTTGTTGCTGGCCGGTCAAGCCCGGCCAATACAACCTCAACCCCAAGCAGCAACTCAAAACTGTAAACTGAAAACTGTAAACTGAGAGTTGAGAACTCCAAACTCCAAACTGTAAACTCCAAACTGAGAACTCCAAACTGTTAACTAATTTCCGTATTTTTGCATTCCATAAAATGACAATGCGAAATGGTAAAAAATAAAAAGGTAAACCCAATCTGGTCAGGGCTTAAAACCTACGGCATCATTACGTTTGCCCTATTTGTCAGCGCGCTTGCATGGACAGGATTTCTGATCCCTTCTGAGATCGTTGGTGGCGGCGTGACCGGCTTGTCGGCATTGCTGTATTATGCCACTGGCATTCCTGTTGCCATTACCTTTTTCCTTTTTAATGTGGTTCTCGTCACCATTGGTATAAAAAGCCTTGGCTTTGGATTTGGAGTAAAAACCATTTACAGTGTAGGCGTGCTGTCGCTATTCTTCGGAATATTGCAACCCTTGATTACTGAACCAATCGTTGATGACCGGTTTATGTCCGCCATCATTGGCGGTATTATGGGTGGCGCCTCCGTCGGATTGGTGTTTACACAGGGAGGAAGCACAGGCGGTACCGATATCATCGCCTTGATTATCAATAAATACAGAAACATCAGCCACGGCAGAATAATACTATATGCCGACCTCATCATTATATCATCTTCCTACTTCCTGTTTCAGTCGATCGAGGTGATGGTTTATGGTTACGTAACGATGGCTGTAGCATCCTATTCTATCGATATGCTGTTGATGGGACACCGCCGCAGTGTGCAAATGTTTATCTTCTCCCCAAAATATGAGGAGATTGCCGAACACATTGCCAACGATATTGGCCGTGGAGTTACCCTGCTCAACGGCCAGGGCTGGTACAGCAAGGAAAAAAGTGCGGTGCTTGTGGTTATCGTCAGACGACACGAAACATCCATCGTGTTCAGAAGCATAAAAGAAATTGACCCCGAAGCTTTTATCACGGTTTCTAATGTGATGGGGGTTTATGGCAAAGGCTTCGACCCCATAAAGTATTGATGGAGTGTTTCATAATTGTTATTTATTGTTATGAAATGCCTCATGGATAATGTTTTTTGTATCTTCGTATTTATGTAAATTCAATAAAATTTTAAAACATATATAAAAAGGTTTTTTGACACAGGGCTGCCTTGTGTGCCGAAACATTAAATATCAAACTATGGAAAATATATTGGGCCAGTTAAAGCCACATCGTTTATGGGAGCTGTTTGAAGAGATCTGTCAGGTGCCCCGGCCATCAAAAAAAGAAGAAAAAATTCTTGCTTATCTGAAAGCATTTGCTGAAAAGCATGGTCTTACATGCAAGCAGGACAAGATTGGCAATCTTAACATCAGCAAACCGGCCACTGCCGGCTATGAAAACCGTGCATCCGTTGTGCTGCAGAGCCATGTGGACATGGTTTGCGAGAAGAACGAAGGTGTGGAGCACGATTTTGACAACGACCCAATTCGTCCACGGATCGTTGATGGATGGGTGAAGGCTGAAGGAACTACACTTGGTGCAGATAATGGAATTGGGGTAGCAGCCCAGCTGGCTATCCTGGAAGCTACTGACATCGAGCACGGGCCTATCGAGTGTCTTTTTACTGTTGATGAAGAAACCGGTTTAACCGGCGCTTTCAATCTTGAACAGGGCTTTGTCGAAAGCCGTATCCTTCTGAACCTGGACTCAGAAGACGACGGTGAGCTATTCATCGGTTGTGCTGGCGGTATTGATACCATGATCACCCTGCCATACGAAAAGGTAAATGTTGAAGTCGACCACCTGGCATTCAGGATTTCCATAACAGGATTAAAGGGTGGGCATTCCGGCGACGACATCAACAAAGGAAGAAGCAATGCAATAAAGATCCTCACTCGTCTGCTTTGGAATGCTGAAAAGATGTTTGAATTGCGTATAGCAGAGATCAAAGGAGGAAACCTGCACAACGCCATTGCGCGCGAAGCCTTCGCCACCATTACCATTCCGCGGCGCCACGAAAAAGCTCTGAAAGAGTTGGTTGAAAGCTTGGGCAGGGAAATCCGGGATGCCGTGAAGGTGAATGAGCCCGGCTTAGACATCGACATCAAAGAATCTCTGATGCCGGACACCCTGATTGATTATGCATCACAGCACAAGCTGCTCAATGCCCTTTACGCCTGCCCGCATGGTGTGATGGCGATGTCCCCCGACATCCCCAACCTGGTTGAAACATCTACCAACCTCGCTTCCGTCAAGATGTCGGCCAACGAGATCATCGTGGTTACAAGCCAACGCAGCTCACTGGATACAGGCAAGCATGATATCGCTGCCATGGTGGCTGCCGTATTTCAACTCGCCGGCGCCAAAGTCAAACACGGCGACGGCTACCCGGGCTGGGAACCCAATGTGGATTCCCCAATACTGGCCATCACAAAAAAAGCATATCAGGACCTCTTCAAGGAAGAACCCAAAGTGCTTGCCATTCATGCCGGTCTTGAGTGTGGAATCATTGGAGAAAAATATCCCGGTATGGATATGATATCTTATGGCCCAACAATGCGCGGAGCACATTCTCCAGACGAAGCCATGGAAATCAGCACTGTGGAGAAGTTTTGGAACCTGACACTCGAAGTGCTGCGAAATGCACCGAAAGCGTAGAGTTAGTAGTTTGGAGTTCGGAGTTTGGAGTTGAGATGAGGAGTTGGGCGCACCCTGGTATAGGATGAGCTTGACGGTATAATATATATTATATCAGGAAATTGCGTAATGACAGGGCTTGACCTGTCAAACCGAAATATAACCATATGAAGAACAACAAGGTTTTTTTTCAGGACCTGGGTGTTGTGGATTACAAAGAAGCCTGGGACTATCAGGAAAAACTGTTTAAGGGCATCACTGACCTGAAAATGCACAACAGGTCGCATCCCGAAGCAGAGAAGCAGACAGACAATTACCTGCTTTTTTGTGAGCATCCGCACGTTTATACCTTGGGTAAAAATGGCTCAGAAAACAACCTCCTTGCCAACATGCTGGAGCTGCAGCAAAAAGAGGCCACTTTTTATAAGATCAACCGTGGTGGCGATATCACCTATCATGGCCCGGGGCAGATTGTGGGTTACCCCATCCTCGACCTGGATAACTTTTCGCCCGACATCCATAAGTATGTTGCCAACCTGGAAGAGGCTGTCATCCACACAATTGCTGAATACGGCCTGAAAGGGGAGCGCCTGAAAGGTGCCTCCGGAGTGTGGCTTGATGCCGGCAATCCGGCCAAGGCCCGGAAGATCTGCGCCATTGGCATCCGCAGCAGCCGCTGGGTCACCATGCACGGCTTTGCCTTTAACGTCAATACCGATCTCAGCTATTTTGAGCTGATCAACCCCTGTGGCTTTACCGATAAAAAAGCCACCTCGATGCAGGCGGAGCTGGGAGCCATCGTTCCCATCGAAGAAGTAAAAGCCAAACTAAAACAACATCTGCGCGATATCATTGATATGGAGTATCAATAAAGTCGCAGTGATTATTTTTTTAGTCAATCCACCTCCATATCATGGGTGTTGATCTGTTTGCTGAAACATTGACCTGTGTGCCGAAATATAAAAGAGTCATGACCACCAAAATCGCCTCTGAATCAAACCCGCACTCACCGCAAATCCTCGCGCCTGCGGGTTCATACGAGTCTTTACGTGCCGCCATACAGGGCGGGGCTGATGCTGTCTATTTCGGTGTAGGCAAGTTAAATATGCGCAGCCGCTCATCACAAAACTTTACCTTTGAAGACCTTCACGAAGTGGCAGCCATCTGCCGTGAACATAAGCTGGAATCATACCTTACCCTGAACACCATCATCTATGATGAAGAGATGGACGAGATGCGCCAGACCGTTGACCAGGCGAAAGCGGCCGGCGTTTCTGCCATCATCGCATCCGATGTGTCGGTGATGGAATATGCCCGGCAGCAGGGTGTCAGGGTGCACGCTTCTACACAGTGCAACATTACAAACCTGGGAGCCATAAAGTTTTATGCTCAGTATGCCGACGTCATGGTGTTGGCGCGCGAGCTCAGCCTCAAACAGGTCTATAATATCGTGCAGGGAATTGAGCGTGATCAGATCAAAGGCCCTGGCGGTGAGCTTGTCAAAATCGAGATTTTTGTACACGGAGCCCTGTGTATGGCGGTGAGTGGCAAATGCTATTTGAGTCTTGACAACAAAAACTTTTCCGGTAACCGTGGCGCTTGCCTGCAGCTTTGCCGGCGCTCCTATATCGTAACTGATAAGGAGGAAGGCTATGAACTGGAGGTGGATCACGAGTACATCATGTCGCCAAAAGATCTGTGCACCATCGGATTTCTCGACAAGATCATCCACGCCGGAGTGAAAGTTCTGAAGATCGAAGGGCGTGGTCGCGGGCCTGACTACGTAAAGGCGGCCACGGAATGCTATCTGGAGGCAGTGCAAGCGATTACAGATGGAACTTACAGCAGTGATAGAGTCGCAGCCTGGACCGAGCGGCTTAGCACGGTGTTTAACCGCGGCTTTTGGGATGGATATTACCTTGGCCGCACGATGGGGGAATGGGCTGAGCGTTATGGCTCACAGGCCACGCGCCGCAAGCAATATGTTGGTAAGATTACGAACTATTTCGCCCGGCTGGGTGTGGCAGAGGTCACGATGGAGACCAGGGAGCTGAAAAAAGGCTCCGAAGTGATGATTACCGGTCCCACCACAGGCGTGGTGGAGTTTGTGGCTGAAGATATTCGCCTGGATGACAAAACCGTTGAACTGGTAAAAAAGGGGGATGTCTTTTCCGTAAGTTCGCCTGACCCGGTTAGGCGCGGTGATAAGGTTTTTAGGATGATAACAGAAGCGGACCCGTTTTAATAGATTGATGGCTGCAACATGGAAAACCAACGGTGAGGTGCAGCGGCTTCGTGTCAAATAAACTGATCAGTCATCAAAAATTAATTCACACACAATTAATTCATTAACTAACACAACGAGCTGATTCCTTAATTGGCGTAAACGACAAAACCAAAAGCTTCCAGTTGTAATCCATCTTCTCCAACCACTGCATTTTCAATAAATCTTATCTCACCGGGAGCTTCGTTTTCAACCAGCATCGTATTTTCCGACAGGTTCATAAACACGCTCACCTTCTGTGCTCCTTTGGAGCGCGTGAAGGCAAACAAATTGTCATCCCCCGGACGGATCATCTGAAAGTCGCCATGCGTAAGGGCTTTGTTTTCTTTTCGAAAAGCGATGAGCTCCCTGTAAAGGTGCCACAGGGAGTTTGGGTCGTTTTGCTGCACCGACAATGCAAACTGTTCGGCACCGCCTGTATTAAAATAGCTTACATCCCACCAGGGACCGCTGTCTTTGTAAAAAGCTGCAATGCCGGCATCATCGGGATCGGGTGTCCATGGAAAGGCTTCCCTGACAGGGATATGGTTGACGTCGTAGCTCCAGTCGTGTACGGTGCCGGTTACCCCAAGTTCCTGCCCGTAGTATATGGCCGGAATGCCGGGCAGCAAAAGGTTCAGCAGGGCGCCGCAGCGGATTTTTTCCGGGCGCTCGTCCATCTCACTAGCCCAGCGCACAATGTCGTGGTTTTCAATAAAGTGGATATAGTTTTTGCCTTTCGGCAGATGGTCAAGCGTCTCGTGAATGAACCTGCCAATATTACCGGCGTCCGGGGAATCACCACCGGATGCATCCGCCATCATCACATCAGCAATCGCATAGCGTATCAGGAACCCGAAACTGGCATCCGCTCCACTTTTGTTCATCATCACATCACCGTATGAAGCCCAGTTCGACTGTTCCCCAACGATGAAAAGGTTTGGGTTAATCTCTTTGGCATGATCAAAAACGGGTTTCCAGAAGTCAATATATAAATTGGTGAAAAGCCCTTTATAGTCAAGGTCATCCATGATGTGGTCGATCCTGAAACCGTCCACGCCGCCCTCAAGACTGCCATCCCCCTTTGGATCCACCCAAAAGGCGTAATAATCTTTCATGTAATCTTTTACTTTTTGATGATTCATGTCCAGGTGGAAGATATAAAGTTCCTGATCCGGCCATGCGCGATATGCATACAGCTCTTCGCCTGATGGCCGCAAAAACTGCTCCGGGTACCGATTCTCATCATCGCTGTAATAGATAAAGTCAGTGTATGGAGAAGACGGGTTTTTATAGGAATCTTCGAACCAGTGGTTTCCGTTCTGCACATACTGGGTTTCCATGTCCATGATGAACTTCATGCCCCTGTCGTGCACTGCATTCACGAAAGCGAGGTATTCCTCCATTGTGCCAAAGCGCGGGTCAATCGTTTCATAATCAATAGGGAAATAATTATGATAAAAGTCTGATTCATAAAGTGGCAGGAGCAGGATGGCGGTA